>NZ_CABTJS010000132.1:0-96514 GCF_902485085.1 uncultured Kluyvera sp. | reverse complement strand
AGCACCTGGCACGGCTGGGACGGAAGTCGCTGTCGTTCTCAAAATCGGTGGAGCTGCATGACAAGGTCATCGGGCATTATCTGAACATAAAACACTATCAGTAAGTTGGAGTCATTACCTTGGTGCTCTCCTGAATAATTTGGACGTCTACGTCACTGCTGAACATAAACCCGATTCGTGGGATGGTCGTGATACATTCATCATGCAGACCAAAAGCAACGAACTGTTTTCTTATTTCAGAGATGTATTTATTCAGCGTGTTATTTGACGAGCGCAGACCATAAACATCCCAGACATTCTCCAGAATTTCATCACGAGCAACGACCTGACCTCTGCGCGCCAGGAGAAAAGAAAGCAATCTGTTCATCGTCACCGTTAGCGTGATGACGGTAGATTCATCTGCCGCGAGCCACATAGCTCCATCATCGGTTCGATACATAATTAATGAGCCAATTCTGAACACCATTACGTGTCTCCATACACCGCTGGGGAAGATATCGACACACAATTAACTTGTAGATATGCCCGTTGTTTACGTTTATCCATTATCTCATACAAGATCAATTCAACAACGCATACGGTTAAATGGTTTGTATTTTATTTATATTTAAGAATAAAAATTTGAATAATGGATAAGTATCAATACAAATTGCTGCTACAGGGCAGGCTAAGTAGGATTGATGCCAACCGCTATTCAGAGCGGGATAGACGAAACGATAAATAGAGACGCTTGTCACGATGCCCTTTCTAACCAGCAAAAGGAATGTCGGCCAGAGTCCGTATCATTATGTCTAAAAACTCAGGATATAGCTGATTTTCGTTTCAGCTTCTAATAATAGATTAAGGTTGGGGAGATAGCTGGTCTCTTCCTGATTGATGGGAAATGACTGTGAATTATTATATTGAGACTCGTAATCAATTCTTACGCTTTGCACTTGAACCGTTATATCAGCAAAACCAGTTCGCACAGGATACCTGTATCATCGACCTGACTTCCTGCCATTCTCTGCTTGAAGTCCTGCGTTATGTTCGACGTAATAATGATGTAAATCGATTTATTTTCATCGGTAATTCTTCTGCGGTTTCTCGGGCGCTGGTGTCACTCGTTTCTATAGAGAGTCATGCTCCAATCGAGAAGTATCATGAAGTAATATGTGATTGCCCTGGTATAAGCTACGAAGTCGCAATGCGTTTATTATTGGCGCGCCGAAATATGGATAATTTTACCCATCGAGATAAAACGACGGTCTATGGGCTTTTGCTCAATGACTCAATGAATGAAGCCGCAAGGGTAATGGGGATAAGCGTCAAGCTGTTTTATATGCGCGTCAATCGGCTGGTAAAAGTGTTGAACATGCGTAGTAGTCTTCAGGTACACCAGTTCTTTCGATACGAATATCATCCGAGCTTTGTCAGGCGGAAAATGAATGAACATCACTGTGTATCGGTAAGACAATGGCGAGAAATCTGGTAAATAGCCAATAACCCACCTTAGCGGGTTATTTATTAGCAAGGCACAGTGCAAAGTAACTGATCCACTCTCATCTTGTAACTACAACGCTGGCAATGCCGCCCAGGCGACCTGGTACCTCTTCACCCCAAAAGGGATGAAGAGCGGCGTGACTTGCCCTATTTTTGGAAAAGCGCTGGCGCCCACGGTGTAGGGTCAACCTCCATGAAGGGGGCGCGTTCAAACTGGGATTTCAACGCCCACGGCACGGTACAGTCAAATACTGTCTTACAGGTAATGCCATTTGCACGGATTGAATGGCTGTAATCTGGTGACTGTGATGGATCTAACTGGTGCCCGCGCAGCCCCGGCAGATTGGTGATACTGACATCGCCCTGCATTCGGGTCGTCATGGCCCAAAGAATGTCGTCGCTGTCGAAGATATCCACGTCTTCGTCGACGAGAATAATATTCTTAAGCTCGGAGTAGGTGGCTAAAGCGATAGCGGCTGCCTGCCCCTGACGTCCCTCATCAGACGGTTGACGTTTTTTCACTTGCAATATCCCGAGGAATTTACCGCCGCCAGCAGTATGGGCATAAACGTTTTGCAGAAATCCAGGAATAGCCGCTTCGATAGCATTACGAATACTGGCCTCCGTCGGTAGACCGGCAAGCGTGGTGTGTTCTTCGCCAGGCCCCACCAACGTTTGCAAGATAGCGTGGTGACGCATGGTCACAGCTTTGACCTTGATAACCGGTAAGGAGGGGTTAGCGCCGCCGCAGTAGCCTGGGAACTCCGGCATTGCATGTCCGGTATTGGTATGCTGATCCTCTCTGACTCGCACGCCTGGCAGGATTTCACCTTCGATAATAATCTCTGCACGCGCAATGGCCTTTTCCCGTACGGAGACACCCTGAACCAGTTCAACAGGATGCTGACGTAGCGAGCCTGCAACGCCCAGTTCGTTATAACCAAATGGCGTGGTCGGGGCTTCAAAACAAGCGCCAATATAGATAGCCGGGTCGAGCCCCATATTAATGGTCACCGGCAGCGGTTTTCCTGCCTCTTCCGCTTTTTTGCGAAAGACTTCGATATGGCGCCCGGCAGCGAGGAATATGGAGAGCTCGTCACGCTCCTGCACGCAGAGGCGGTGAATGGTAACGTCAGTGAGCGACGCATCTTCTGGATCGCTCGCTAGCACCAGGCCAAGGCAGAAAAACGGGCCTGCATCAATCGGCGTGTTGGTCGGCGCTGGAAGCAGTTTGCGCAGGTCAAAATCAGGGTTGTCAGCATAGAATACCTGTTCCTGGCAGGGTGCCTGTGAGGCTTGAACAACGACGGGTGCAACCGGTGTTTTTACCGCGTGACCGACATGCTGGGCGAGTTTGGATGGTTCGCAGCCTAACAGCAGCGCAGCGCGCTCCCGGCTGGCGTGCATTCCCACAAGAATACGAGAATCTGGAAAGCCTTTAATACTATTGAACATCATCGCAGGACCAATGCGGGTTGGACGTTTTACCGTGCCGCCGGCGCCAATGTGGCGATAAACGCCTGCGAGTTCCGCGTTAGGGTCAACTGGGTGGTCGGTTTCAATATACTGACCGTCGTGGCGCTGTAACAACGCGATGGCGCTTCTGAGATCGTTAATCTGGTTTTCCATGTGCTTCTCCTGATTGTCGTTAACCCCATTCTCATCCGAATGCGAAATACCATCAATTGCATCATTCATGCTATTTTGATATGAATTTTGTTATCATTTTCTTGGTGGAATGTATGCAATTTCGACTGATGCGCAACTTCATCATCGTGGCCGAAGAGCTCCATATGCACAAAGCCGCAGAGCGTTTGAGTATGGCGCAGCCTGCGCTGAGCCAGCAGATTAAAACCCTGGAAGAACGCTTAGGCGTCACGCTGTTTAGCCGGGCAAATAGGCGCTTAACATTGACGCCAGCCGGTGAAGCATTCCTCAATAAATCCAGGATTGCCGTGGCGATGGCGGAGCAGGCGGTGATCGATGCCCGGCAAACGGCCAGAGGGGAACAGGGCATTTTAAATCTCGGGTGCGTACCAAGCGTGATGCTCGACGGTAAACTTCCAGGCGACCTGCGTCGGCTGCATGCGCAGTGGCCCGCTATCTCATTGTCAATGATGACGGGGAATGTGCAAACGTTGTACGCCGCCGTGCAACATAACCAGTTGGATGTTGCCATCATCCGCGCGCCGCTTCCGGCGTTACCGGATGATCTGCAGAGCCGACCTTTTACCTCAGAAAAAACGGTACTGGCGCTCTATACGCAGCATCCCTTGTCCACCTCTTCGGCGTTGACGCTTTCCTCCGTTAAAGACGACAAATGGATTTCTTTGCATGACCCAGAGGGCGTAGGGCTGGAGCAATTCTTCTATGATGCCTGTAACAGTGCGGGGTTCCAGCCTCAGGTGATACAACACGTGACCGATGTCCTTGCCGTTATTAGCCTGGTCTCGGCGGGATTCGGCATTGCGTTATTACCTGCTTCTGCCAAGGCAGTCAGGGTCGAGAATGTTATTTATGTGGATATCATCGACAAGCTTGCGGAGAGCGAGTTAACGCTGGTATGCCACAGAATCATTCGCTCGGAGGTGTTAAATAAATTTTTGAGGAGCCTTAAATAGCCGCAGCGCGCCGTGTATGGCATTTCTGCGTGTTATCGACCATGCTTACGGTATAACCAACAACGCTACGGTTTCCTTACTCACGGCCTGGTGACGTTAATGCGCAATATCCTCATTCCCGTCTGTGCCGCGATACTTCTTCTGGTTGCCGGTGTTTTTATTCTTAATGCCCAGCTCTGGTATTCGCTTCGGGAGGATCGCTTAGCTGGCGCCCGTTATGCTGCCCAAAATATTGCCACTATTCTTAACGAAGCAAAGGATGCAACCCGCGTAGCGGTTGAGGTTAGCACTCGGGGATGTGATTCCGCAGGGCAATACCAGTTAGGGACCGAGGCGGCGGTGCAGCCGCACCTAAGAACGCTAGTAATCCTCAGTGAGGGGAAGGTCTGGTGTACGTCGTTGCCCGGTAATAATGTGCTGCTTCGACACCTGGATGCGATCCCCGAAAAAGAGCTGTCGCTGATTCCCGCAAAAAATGCGGTAGATAACCGGCCTGTGATGCTATTTCAACGACATTTTGCGGGAAAACGCATTATTGTTAGCGTCAGCGATCGCAATATACGCGACGCCATGAATACGCCCCTACGCTACGTAAACTATTCGTTAGCGGTGGGCAATCAGGTGATGGGCATGAGCGGCGATATTACTACGCGGGTGGAAAATGTACCCGGGCGCGGCACCATCGAGGCGGCTGCCTATCCTTTTAGCATTCAGTACAATCTCCCTTCGTTGTTTAGCGCGAGCCGCCTGATTCACCAGGGCGGTGGGATCCTTATCTTCTTGCTGTTGATGTCCTGCATTGCCGCCTACGCGCTGTACAAATACCTTAACAAAAGCACAACCCCAGAAGAGTCATTGCGCAGGGCCATCGCGAAAGGTGAAATTGTGCCTTTCTATCAGCCTATCATGAACGGTAGGGAGGGTACCGTGCGGGGTATTGAGGTGCTGGCGCGCTGGAAGCATCCGAAAGCGGGCTTTATTTCGCCTTCGGTCTTTATTCCTGCTGCCGAAAAGTCAGGGCTGATCGTTGCGTTGACGCGTAGCCTGATGACTCAGGTCGTGGCGCATATGAATGCGATTGAAAGCAAGCTGCCGGAAGGGTTCCATGTGGGGATTAATTTCAGCGCGTCGCATATAACCTCGCCAACGTTTGTTGCCGAGTGCCTTGAATATAAAAAGAATTTCATACGAAAAGATCTGAATCTGGTGATTGAAGTGACGGAGCGTGAGCCGCTGCACGTCGATGAACATCTGATCCAGACGCTGAACGTGCTGCATGAAAGCGGGTTTACTATCGCGCTCGACGATTTTGGTACTGGATACTCCGGGCTCTCTTATTTGCACGACCTGCATATCGATTACATCAAAATCGATCAGAGCTTTGTTGGCAGGGTGAATGCCTATAAAGACTCCACGCTTATCCTCGACTCCGTACTGGAGCTAGCACGAAAACTCTCTATCAGCATTGTCGCGGAAGGCGTCGAAACGCAGGCCCAACTCGACTATCTCAGCCGTAACAACATCACGTTCCTGCAGGGGTATTATTTTTATAAACCGGTCTCTTTACCCGAGCTTGTGAAAATTCTGCTGTCGAAGCCAAAAGTGAAAGTTGTCGTGGAATAATTCCCGCCGCTAGCGGCGGGATTCAGTGGCAATCTTAATCGCCAGCCCCGTTAATACGCCCCCCATTAACCAACGCTGGATGGTGCCAAACGACGGACGGCGCACCAGAAATAGCGCAATGGTGCCCGCTGAAATTGCCACTAGCGCGTTAATTGACACGCTGATAACGATTTACGTCATGCCCAATATCAGCGACTGCGTCAGCACGCTGCCCTGCATGGGGTTAATAAACTGCGGCAGGAGAGAAAGGTAGACGATGGCGATTTTGGGGTTGAGCAGATTGGTCAGAAAGCCCATCAGGAACAGCTTGCGCGAACTGTGCTTAGGCAGTTCTTTTAGCTGGAACGGTGAGCGCCCGCCGGGGCGTACCGACTGCCATGCCATCCACAGCAGATAGATGACGCCGGCAATGCGCAGCGCGTCATAGGCGTAGGGTACTGCCATCATCAGCGCGGTTAAGCCAAAGGCGGCGCTGACCATATAGAAGATAAAGTCCAGCGCAACGCCGCCAAGTGAGACCAGCCCCGCAGCACGCCCCTGAGAAATGGAACGTGAAATCAGGTAGATCATATTAGGGCCTGGGGTAAGCGCCATGCCGAGAGACACGAAGGCAAAGGCGAGAATGTTGTGGGACTCTGACATGGGTAACTCCATCGGGGCGAGGAGTTTTTATACTACGACGTCTAATGAATACGGGCGAGACAATTGTTGGTAGGGGGCTGCTCCCGGCGGCGCTTCGCTTGGCCAGGGCGAGGCGTTTACGCCGACCCCGAGGCTGGCACGGGGCCAAAAAAAAGCCCGCATAGAATGCGGGCAAAAATACTGGAAGCAATGTGAGCAATGTCGTACCGAATACCTGAGTGATTTGCTCAACTATTCGGTAATGAGAAAGATAATATTTCTCATTTAAGATATCAACCCTATCTTTTGTGTGAAAGCGATTTTTTTTAATCGAGGGTGAAAACGGTGCGTTTCTGACTGTTGTCCTGCGACCATGCGGAGGCGACATCGCGCAGGGGAACGGGGGTGGTGGCGATGGTAAAACCACCGGCAACGGCGGCATGTAACATTTCGCCGGTTGCCTGCAAAAGCTGAGGCATCGACAGGCTGCCAATACCGCTTCCCATCAGCTGTAATGGGGCAGAGCGCAATACCGCACTGTTAAGCGCAATATCGCTTCCTGCAAGTGACCCCACCTGAACATAGCGAAGGGGGGCGTTGCCCGGGCTGTATTTGGCAAGCGCAGGCAGCATCAGCTCGGCGCTATGTCCCCAAAGATAATCGATAACCACGTCAATGCCCTGATTGGCCTGCACCGCAAACTCGGCGCTGAGAGCGGTGTCATCGCCGGTTAGCAGGATAGTGGCATCGGCGTTCAACGCGGCGAGTGCACTGGCATTGCGCCCGGTCGCAATCACTTTTTTTGCGCCAAGGTAGCGAGCAATCTGCACCGCGAGCTGTCCCGCGCTGCCGGTCGCGCCGTTCACCAGCACGGTTTCACCCGCCTCAAATTTTGCGCGTTTGACCAGCGCTGCCCATGCGGACATTCCCGGATTTGCCATCGCGGCGGCGGTCACATCGTCTAAGCCATCCGGCAGCGCAAAGCAGTTCTGGGAAGCAACGGGCGCGTATTGTGCCATGCTGTCCCACGGAGACGCGGGGAAGGCGAAATAGACCCGCTCGCCAGAGGGGAGTGTGCCGGTGCCGTCGATACCGACGACAAACGGCAGCGTGCCGTCAAAACTGTAGTGCTTCCCGCAAGCGCGACTCTTAACAACATGGCTAATCGCGGCGGCGCGTACGCGAATTAACGTTTGCTGCTCGCCGACCTGCGGTTCATTAAAATCGGCCCAAATAGGGCCTTGGGCGAGGTCAAAGACCACGGCTGCTTTCATAATTTTGTCTCCATAGGGTATTTATGTGTAAAATGCACATATCAGATAACGGCACTATACTCGGTTGGAAAATATATGCAATGTGCACATAATGATTATGACATTACGACGTTTCACGGCGCGCTGCTGGATATCATCGGTGTAATGAACCAGCCCGCCCGCGATGAGCAGCTGTTACAGGCCGCGGGCGTTCAGCTGGAACAGCTGCTGTTTCCGCTGCTGGTGGCGATTGGCCGCCGTGGGCCGATAGGCGTGGTGGAGCTGGCGGATAATCTTGGGCGGGATTACACCACCGTCAGCCGTCAGGTGAAAAAGCTGGAAGCGCAGGGGCTGGCGCACAAGCAGCCGAACGCGAACGACAGGCGAATTAGCGAAGTGACGTTGAGCGAACAGGGACAGGCGATTTTTGCGCAGATTGCGCGGGCGCGACAGAAACTGATGAATCAGGTGCTGGCAAACTGGTCACCGGATGAGGTACAGGCGCTGTTCACGCTGACGCGCAAATATGCGGACAGCTTACAGCAGCAATAAGCCGCCTGACGAGCGCCAGGCGGCCAGAGGGATTATGCGGTTTTGGTCGCCGCTTTCATGCTTTTCACAAAGTTTGACAGCTCGTCGAGCATCACCTGAGGCTTCTCGACGTTGCGCTCAATGATTTTAACAATCGCGGAACCCGAAATAGCCCCGGCAGCACCCGCTTCGATGCTCGCGGTTACCTGATCCGGCGCGGAGATCCCAAAGCCCTGCAGCGGCGGTGCCGCGTTGTACTCGGCCAGTTTTTCTACCAGATGGTGCAGCGGCAGCGCGGCGCGCGTTTCGGTACCGGTGACGCCTGCACGGGAGAGCAGGTAGGTGTAACCCCGGCCGTGCTCGGCAATCTGGCGCAGCAGTTCATCGTCAGCGTTCGGCGGGCAGATGAAGATAGGGGCAACGTTGTGGCGCATCGCGGCCTGACGGAACGGCGCGGACTCCTCTACCGGCACGTCGGCAACCAGCACCGAATCGACGCCTACGCGAGCGCATTCGGCGTAGAACTCATCAATACCACGGTTAAAGACCAGGTTGGCGTACATCAGCAGGCCAATTGGAATCGTCGGATGCTTCTGACGAATGGCCGCCAGCATTTCAAAGCACTGGGTCGGCGTAACGCCGGAAGCAAAGGCGCGCAGGGTCGCGTTCTGGATGGTTGGGCCATCCGCCAGCGGGTCGGAGAACGGGATCCCCAGTTCCAGCGCGTCAGCACCAGCGGCAATCAGCGTGTCGATAATCTTCAGCGACTGCTCCGGGTTCGGGTCGCCCAGCGTGACGAAGGGAACAAACGCGCCTTCCTTGCGGGCCTTCAGTTGAGCAAACAGGTTGTCATAGCGTTCCATCAGATTTCCCCTCGCGCTTTCAGAATATCGTGTACGGTAAAGATGTCTTTGTCGCCGCGACCGGACAGGTTTACGACCAGCAGCTGCTCTTTTTCTGGATTTTCGCGCATCATTTTCAGCGCGTGAGCCAGGGCGTGGGAGGATTCCAGCGCCGGGATAATCCCTTCGTGGCGACTGAGCTCCTTGAAGGCATCCAGCGCTTCGTTATCGGTAATTGATACGTATTCGGCGCGGCCAATGCTGTTCAGGAAGGCGTGCTGTGGACCAACGGACGGGAAGTCCAGACCGGCAGAAATCGAGTAAGATTCTTCAATCTGGCCTTCATCCGTCTGCATCATCGGCGATTTCATGCCGAAGTAGATACCCACACGACCATGTTTCAGCGGCGCGCCGTGTTCGCCGGTTTCGATACCGTGACCGGCAGGTTCAACGCCAATCAGGCCGACGCTGGTTTCATCGATAAAGTCGGCGAACATGCCGATGGCGTTAGAACCGCCGCCGACGCAGGCAATGACCGCATCCGGCAGGCGACCTTCTTTTTCACGGACTTGCACCTTGGTCTCTTCACCAATCATGCGCTGGAATTCACGCACGATGGTTGGGAACGGGTGCGGACCTGCTGCGGTGCCGAGCATATAGTGCGCGGTTTCATAGCTGCCAGACCAGTCGCGCAGCGCTTCGTTACAAGCATCTTTCAGGGTAGCGGAGCCGCTGTGTACCGCGATAACCTCCGCGCCCATCAGGCGCATACGGAACACGTTCGGCGACTGACGTTCAATATCTTTCGCACCCATATAGATGCGGCATTTCAGGCCGAGCAGGGCGCAGGCAAGTGCAGATGCCACGCCGTGTTGACCAGCGCCGGTTTCAGCGATGATCTCGGTTTTACCCATGCGTTTCGCCAGCAGCGCCTGACCCAACACCTGGTTGGTTTTGTGCGCGCCGCCGTGGAGTAAATCTTCACGCTTGAGGTACAGCGTGGTTTTGGTGCCAGCCGTCAGGTTACGACACTTGGTCAGCGCCGTTGGGCGACCCGCGTAGTTTTTCAGCAGGTCGGTAAACTCTGCCTGAAACGCAGGGTCTTTTTGGGCGCTGACGAAAGCCTCTTCCAGCTGGCGCAGGGCAGGCATCAGGATCTGCGGAACGTACATCCCGCCAAATTCACCAAAATAGGGGTTCAGTAAAGTGCTCATTATTGCTCCTTAATATGCGCGCAGCGTTTGAAATGCCGAGGCCAGTTTGCTGGCATCTTTAATGCCCGGTTGTAACTCTACGCCTGAATTGAAATCCAGTCCGACGCAGCCGCTTTTGGCGGCGGTCACGCAGTTATCTGCGCTTAAACCACCGGCCAGAATCACATTACTCAGATCCTGACCTTGTAACAGTGCCCAGTCGAAACGCTGCCCGGAACCGCCCTGACCGTTGTCGAAAACATATTTATCGACGTGGTTGAGGTCGCGCGCAGGCAACGTGTCGGCGACGCTCAGCGCTTTCCAGATTTGCACGCTGGCGGGCAGTTCGGCGCGCAGGGCGTCGATATAGGCCTGATCTTCGTCACCGTGAAGTTGAACGGCGCTGAGGCCAAGTTCGGTGGCACGTGCAACGACATCCGCCACAGGCGTATTACGGAACACCCCAACGTAGGAGAGCGGTGCCGCGTTGATCACTTCGCGCGCCTGGTCTTCGCTGACCGCACGAGGTGACGTTGGAACGAAAATCAAACCGCCGTAAATGGCGCCGGCTTCATAGGCGGCCTGTGCGTCCTCTACACGCGTGAGCCCGCAGACTTTATTCTCGCCAAGCAGCACGCGGCGCACGGCGGCATTGAGGTCGTCATGGGACATCATCGCTGAGCCAATCAGGAAGCCATTGGCATAGTGTGCCAGCTCGCGCACCTGGGCATTGGTGTTAATGCCAGATTCACTGATGACCGTGACATCGTGACCCAGGCGCGGTGCCAGTTGGCGCGTGCGGTTAAGGTCAATGGACAGGTCTCGCAGGTCGCGGTTGTTGATGCCGACGACTTTCGCTTTCAGCGCAATGGCGCGTTCCAGTTCTTCTTCGTTGCTGACTTCGGTTAACACGCCCATGTTCAGGCTGTGTGCCACCGCCGCCAGTTGACGATACTGCTCGTCGTCCAGCACGGAGAGCATCAGCAGGCAGGCGTCTGCCTGGTAGAAACGCGCCAGGTAAATCTGCCAGGCGTCGATGATAAAGTCTTTGCACAGAATCGGCTGCGGCGCGATGCCGCTGACGATAGGCAGGAAGTCGAAGCTGCCCTGGAAATACTTCTCATCGGTCAGCACGGAAATTGCCGAAGCGTAGTGCTTATAAACGTTAGCAATGCGCGCCGGGTCGAAATCATCGCGGATCACCCCTTTCGACGGAGAGGCTTTTTTGCACTCCAGAATAAAGGTAGTGCGGGTGCCGCGCAGCGCATCATAGAAGCTGCGCTGGGTTGGCTGTACGTCATTCTGGAACGAGGCTAACGGTTGTTGTTGTTTGCGGGCTTCTACCCAAATCGCTTTATCGGCAACGATTTTTGCTAATACGGTTTGCATTTCTTATCCTCTTGCCGCTAATGCGGTGACGCGGTCGTAGGCTGCACCACTGTGTAATACGTCGAGTACGCGCTGAACGTTCGCTTTTAAGTCTTCATGACCATACAGGCGCATCAACATGGCGACGTTAACCGCCACGGCGGACTCGTGTGCAGCTTCACCTTTACCTTGTAGCAAGCGTGTCAGAATGTCACGGTTTTCTTCCGGCGTGCCGCCAGCCAGTTCGGCCTGATGGTAAGGCTTGAGGCCAAAGTCATCGGCGGTCAGTTGATAGCTCTTAATTTCGCCATTATTCAGCTCAGCGACAACCGTTGGCGCGTGCAGTGAAACTTCATCCATACCGCCGCTATGCACTACTGCAGCACGCTGATATCCCAGTACGCGCAGGGTTTCGGCAATCGGCAGCACCAGTTCTGGGCTGTAGACGCCAATCAGCGCCAGCGGCGGGTGTGCCGGGTTAATCAGCGGCCCCAGCACGTTAAACAGGGTGCGGGTTTTCAACTGCTGGCGAACCGGCATCGCGTGGCGGAAACCGGTGTGATACTTCGGTGCGAACAGGAAGCACACGCCCAGTTCGTCGAGCGCCTGACGTGATTTGTCGGCGTTCATATCAAGGTTAATGCCGAAGGCGGCCAGCAGGTCGGAAGAGCCAGACTTACTGGAGACGCTGCGGTTGCCGTGTTTGGCGACCTTCAGACCACACGCCGCGGCAACGAAGGCGCTGGCGGTGGAAATGTTGATGCTGTTGCTGCCGTCGCCGCCGGTGCCGACGATATCGGCAAACGGGTAGTCCGGGCGCGGGAACGGCGCGGCGTTCTCCAGCAGGGCAGTGGCGGCACCGGCAATTTCATTCGGGCTTTCGCCGCGAATTTTCATGCTTACCAGCGCAGCGGCCAGTTGCTCCGGCTTGACTTCACCGCGCACCACGGCGGAGAACAGCTGGTGGCTTTCTTGCTGAGTCAGGGTTTCGGCCTGATACAGTTTTTCCAGAATCGGCTGAAGAGTGTTGCTTTGCTCCAGCTTCTGCAGCGCCCATGCCAGGGTCTGTTCCAGCAGGCGTGCACCCTGGGTTGTCAGGATAGATTCCGGGTGGAACTGGAAGCCGCAGACGCGATCCGCGTCGTGACGTACCGCCATCACCATACCGTTGAAATGGGCGTTGATGGTTAAGCCTGCCGGAATGTTGCTGCCGACCAGCGAGTGGTAGCGTGCCACCGGCAGCGGGTTGGTTAACCCGGCAAACATCGCCTGGCCGTCGTGTTCAATGCTAGAGGCTTTGCCATGCAGGATTTCGCCAGCCTGACCAACGTAGCCGCCGTAGGCTTCAACAATCGCCTGATGGCCGAGGCAGATTCCGATAATCGGCAGCTTGCCGCGCATGCGGGTCAGCAGTTCTGGCATACAGCCAGCTTCAGACGGTGCACCGGGGCCAGGGGAGAGCATCAGCACCGGGTTATCCATGGTACCCAGACGGTCAATTAAGGTCTGTGCCGGGACGTGGTTACGGTAAATCACCACGTTGTGGCCGTTTGCGCGCAGCTGATCTGCCAGGTTGTAGGTAAAAGAGTCGATGTTATCGAGCAGCAGAATGTCAGCCATCAGAAAATCTCCTGTGCATGATGAGCGGTGGCGATGGCGCGCAGAACCGCACGAGCTTTATTACGGGTTTCGTCGGCTTCAGACTGTGGAACGGAGTCGAGTACCACACCAGCGCCCGCCTGAACGGTCGCAATGCCGTTTTCCACGAAGGCGGAGCGGATAACAATGCAGGTATCAAGGTCGCCGTGGGCGGTGAAGTAGCCCACCGCGCCGCCGTAGCTGCCGCGACGTTTGCCTTCAGCGGCAGCAATCAGCTGCATGGCGCGCACTTTTGGTGCGCCGCTCAGGGTGCCCATATTCATGCAGGCGCGGTACGCGTGCAGTACGTCGAGGTCTTTACGCAGCTCGCCAACCACGCGGGAGACGAGGTGCATGACAAAGGAGTAGCGGTCCACTTTGGTCAGGTCCGCGACGTAGCGGCTGCCCGGTGTACAGATACGCGCGAGATCGTTACGCGCCAGGTCAACCAGCATCAGATGCTCGGAGAGCTCTTTGTGGTCGGTACGCATTTCCAGCTCAATGCGGCTGTCGAGGTCGCGATCCAGCGAACCGTCGGCGCGGCGACCGCGCGGGCGGGTACCGGCAATCGGGTAGATCTCAATCTGGCGGTTGGTCGCGTCATATTTCAGCGAGCTTTCCGGTGACGCGCCGAACAGAGTGAAATCGTTGTCCTGCATAAAGAACATGTACGGGCTTGGGTTGCTCTTCTTCAGCACGTCGTAGGCGGCCAGTGGAGAAGGGCACGGCAGCGAGAAACGGCGAGACGGCACCACCTGGAAAATTTCCCCGGCGCGAATCGCTTTTTGCATCTTACGCACCACGTCGCCATATGCTTCATCGCTTTGGTTAGTTTCACAGCGCATGGTCTTAATTTCATGTACCGGCAGCGCTGACGGCGGCTCGTTCAACTGCTGACGAACCTGGGCGATGCGCTGCAGCAGACGGTCTTTCTCGGATTCGGATGGCGTAAACAGGCTCGCCTGAATACGCGTGTTCTTGGTCTGGTGGTCTATCACCAGCAGCGTTTCGGCCAGATAGAAGCAGTAGTCCGGGCAACTGGTGTCGCTTTCAAGCTGCGGCAGGTCTTCGAAGCCCGCGACCAGGTCATAGGCAAACAGACCGCCGAAGAACATCGCTTCACGTTCGTTTTGCGGAACGGTCACCAGCTCCTGTAACAGGCGGAAGGCGTCGAACACCGACAGCGAACAGAGGCGAGCATCTTCATCCAGCAGCGTACTGACCGCCGGGAAACGCAGCACGCGGCAGGTCGGCTGGCGGTTGCTTTCTACACCCGCTGGCAGCGCGGCATCAAGCAGCGGCAGCAGAGAAGCGCCGTTATCGGACAGCGCCTGAATAGTGACGGTATCGCCGAGCGCGGTGATGCGCAGCGCGCTATCGACCAGCAGCAGGCTTTTTAAATCGTTCTTGCTGTCAATGTCGGCTGATTCAAGCAGCAGCGTCGCCGGGCGTGCACCGCACAACTGATGGAACAGCGCGGTCGGATTCTCACGGTAAATCGCATCGCTGGTCAGAAGCTCGAGCATAGGTTTTTGTGTTTGCATCGTTGTTCTCGCCTGTTCTGAATAATTTTTACTTAATAAAAAGCCCGCTCATTGGCGGGCCGGGTATCTGTATGCTTTACGCAGACGTGATGACTCCGCCCTACTGGGAAGTACGCCACCAACCGCCGTGCAGAGCAATGATTTTACGCATCATTTTGAGATACCTTCTACTAAGTGAACTTGCGTACTAGTTAACTAGTTCGAGAGGGCAAAGTCAACCCCTGATTTTAGAATTTCATGCAATGCCGTTATGATAGGCCGCGAATCCTTATATGTAGTCCAATGGGAGCTGTTTTGAGCGACAACGAGTACGCCATCATTTATGACCTGCATAGCCACACGGTCGCCTCCGACGGACGGCTGACGCCGGAAGCGCTGGTGCATCGTGCGCTGGAAAACCGCGTAGGCACGCTGGCGATCACCGACCATGATTCTGTCGCAGCCATTCCTGCCGCACGAGCGGAAATCGCTCGCGCTGGTTTGCCGCTGACGCTGATTAGCGGCGTAGAGATCTCGACCCTTTGGGAAAATCACGAGATTCATATCGTCGGCCTGAATATTGATATCGCCAATCCGGCGCTCACCGCGTTTTTAAGCGCGCAGATAACGCGCCGTGAGCAGCGCGGGGTGATGATCGCCGAGCGGCTGGAAAAAGCGCATATTCCCGGCGCCTGGGAAGCGGCGCAGAAGTACGCCGAGGGTGGGGCGGTAACGCGTGCGCACTTTGCACGATTCCTCGTCGAACAGGGCAAAGCGAATAATATTGGCGACGTGTTTAAAAAATACCTCGCCCGTGGGAAAACCGGATACGTTCCGCCACAGTGGTGTACAATAAAGGAAGCTATTGATGTCATTCATCATTCGGGTGGAGTAGCCGTATTGGCCCATCCGGGGCGGTACGATTTGTCCGCCAAGTGGCTGAAAAGATTGCTGGCACACTTTAGTGAACACGGCGGCGATGCGATGGAAGTCGCCCAGTGTCAGCAAGCGCCTCACGAGCGCGCTCAGCTTGCCACCTATGCCCGCGATTACGGTTTACTGGGGTCACAGGGTTCCGATTTCCATCAGCCCTGCCCATGGATAGAACTGGGCCGTAAACTGTGGTTACCCGCAGGCGTCGAGGGTGTCTGGCAGCGCTGGGAACAGCCGCAGAATTCAACTGAGAGGGAAGCATGAGTCAGTTTTTTTATATCCACCCGGATAACCCGCAGGCGCGTCTGATTAACCAGGCGGTCGAGATTGTGCGTAAGGGCGGCGTCATCGTCTACCCAACCGACTCCGGCTATGCGCTGGGCTGCAAAATTGAAGACAAAGGCGCGATGGAGCGAATTTGCCGCATCCGTCATTTGCCGGACGGCCACAACTTTACGCTGATGTGCCGCGACCTGTCCGAGCTGTCGACCTATTCCTATGTCGATAACGTGGCTTTTCGCTTAATCAAAAACAACACGCCGGGTAACTACACCTTCATCCTGAAGGGCACCAAAGAAGTGCCGCGTCGCCTGTTGCAGGAGAAGCGTAAAACCATCGGGATGCGCGTGCCATCTAACCCTATTGCGCAGGCGCTGCTGGAAACCTTGGGCGAGCCGATGCTGTCGACCTCTCTGATGCTGCCGGGCAGTGATTTCACCGAATCCGACCCGGAAGAGATTAAAGATCGTCTGGAGAAACTGGTGGATCTGATCATCCACGGCGGCTATCTCGGCCAACAGCCCACCACCGTTATCGATCTGACTGATGATTCTCCGGTCGTGCTGCGTGAAGGCGTCGGCGACGTAAAACCGTTCCTCTGATCTTCCACACTCGGCGAGCGATTGCCGCCGGGTGTTTCGCTTATTCAAACTGACTTATCTGCTCCAGCATCCACTGCTGCGCTTTTGCTTGCCCGCTCGCCGGACGGTAGTAAACCTTCAGGGTATAGGGAGGAATGGGGAACGGCGGGGTGTGCAGGGTGAGCTCGCGGGTATCAAATAGCTGATGGACGCCGCGACGCGGAAGTGTGATAGCCAAATCCGTACGGCTGACAATAAACGGCGCTGACATGACGCTCGGCAGCTCCACCACGGTACGACGGCTGACGTGGCGTGATGCCAGGTAGCTGTCGATAGGGCGATGATGCTCATTCCACGGGCTGACCACCACGTGTCCCAGTTGCAGATACGTTTCCGGCGTCAGCACATCGTTCGCCAGCGGATGGCCTTTACGTACCGCCACCACGTAGTCGTCGGTAAACAGTTCCAGCGATGCCAGGCCGTGGCGCGGCTGCACGTTCTCTTCCTCAAAACCGATGGCGAAATTCACTCTACCGGTTAACAGTTCCTCCAGCGCATCATATTCACGAGAGTACACAATGCGTGTTCGAATGCCGGGCGCGTCAGCCTGGAGTCTGGCGATGAGTTCGGGGAAAAACACCGCGGCGGTATAGTCGGTGGCGGCAAAGGTAAAGGTCTGATTGCTGGTCGCCGGGTGAAAATGGTCAGCCTGCCCGAGCTCACCGTTTAGCGCCGAGAGGGCACCGGCAATGGCGGGAAACAGCGATTCGGCGCGCGGGGTCGGTTGCATCTGGCTACCCTGACGGCTGAATAGCGGGTCGTTGAGCGAACCGCGCAGACGACTTAATGCGTGGCTGAATGCGGAAGGGCTCATGGCGAGTTCGCTAGCGGCTTCGGCAACGCGGCGATGGCGATAAAGCGCGTCGAAGACCAGCAGCAGGTTAAGGTCTAGCAGGCGAAGATTGCGATGCATGTTATTCAGTTTACCAGTGAAAAGAATGCAGCGTATTCATATCACGCTGGCGCTAGAATAGCGAACATCAACTGAATGCGTATCTCTGGAGGCATTGTGTCACACGCTATTTTTCGTCAGGCGACTCCGTCCGACATCGACCGTTGTTATGAAATTGAATCCGCAGCCTATCCGGCAGACGAAGCGGCCACGCGGGAGAAAATTGCTATCCGCATTGCGCGTTACCCGCAAGGTTTCCTGTGCATGGAGCAGGACGGCGACATTATCGGCTTTATCAATGCGGGCTGCGCCTGGGACGTGGTGATGTCGGATGAAGAGTTCAAAGAGCTGGTGGGTCATGACCCGCAAGCGCCAAACGCGGTGATTATGTCGGTGGTGCTGGATCCTGATTATCAGGGCAAAGGCCTTTCTACGGCGATGATGCAGGCGTTTATTGAACACATGCGCCAGCAGGGGAAAACGGCCATCTACCTGATGTGCAAAGCGCAGTACCTTGAAATGTATAAACGCTTTGGCTATCAGTTCCTTAAAAAATCTGACTCGACGCACGGCGGGGAAGCCTGGTTTGAAATGAGGCAGAGTATTTAGGTTTTTATCGCCCATTATTCCTTCTTTGCTTCAACCGCACTGGGAAAGTGAAACAAAAGGGCAGGAACAAGCTGCCCTTTTCTCCTAAAATTCGTGTAGTATGTGCGGTCACCATTTTGGGTGGGGAGCTTGCGTCGCAAAAAAACGCCGCTGCCTGCCTCCTTATGCAGCCCGGTGTCGATTTCCCGTGCTGCTGATGAAGTCTCTAAGACGCCTGTGAAGGCGACACCGGAAGGAAGCTCCATGAGCGAAAAAAGCGATAAAAGCGAAAAACTGCAAAAAGTGCTGGCGCGCGCTGGCCACGGCTCCCGTCGTGAAATTGAAACGATTATTCAAGCGGGCCGCGTGAGCGTAGACGGCAAAATCGCCAAGCTGGGCGATCGCGTTGAAGTGATCCCAGGCCTCAAAATTCGTATCGACGGCCACCTCATCTCCGTCAAAGAATCCGTAGAACAAATCTGCCGAGTACTGGCGTACTACAAGCCGGAAGGCGAACTGTGTACCCGTAACGACCCAGAAGGTCGCCCGACCGTATTTGACCGTTTGCCAAAACTGCGTGGCGCACGCTGGATTGCCGTCGGTCGTCTGGACGTGAATACCTGCGGCCTGCTGCTGTTCACCACCGACGGTGAGCTGGCAAACCGCCTGATGCACCCAAGCCGTGAAGTAGAACGTGAATACGCGGTGCGCGTATTTGGTGAAGTGGACGACACGAAAGTGCGTCAACTGTCCCGCGGCGTGCAGCTGGAAGATGGTCCTGCGGCATTCAAAACCATCAAATTCAGCGGCGGTGAGGGTATCAACCAGTGGTACAACGTGACCCTGACCGAAGGCCGTAACCGTGAAGTTCGTCGTCTGTGGGAAGCGGTAGGCGTGCAGGTGAGCCGTCTTATCCGCGTTCGCTACGGCGACATCCCGCTGCCGAAAGGCCTGCCGCGTGGTGGCTATACCGAGCTGGATCTGGCGCAGACCAACTACCTGCGTGAGCTGGTAGAACTGCCGGCTGAAACCTCCTCGAAAGTGGCGGTAGAAAAAGATCGTCGTCGCATGAAGGCGAATCAGATTCGTCGCGCCGTCAAGCGTCATACCACCACCGGTGGTAATACCGGTAACAACAATAATAACCGTCGTTCCAGCACGCGTAATAACCCGAAAGGCTAACGACGTCCGTTCCGGCGGGCTCCCGCCGGAATGTTTTTCCCGTGTTACTCTTCTCCTGTGATGCCATTCACACTTCTGTATAAAGACAAAAAACAGGAATTCCCCGGACAAAGAACACAAAGTGATAAAATAACCCTCGCCATATACTGTCGCCACAGATTACTCAAACAGGTAGCCCGAAATGGATACAACCCAAAAACTCTCGGCAAGCTATGTGGTTATCGGCGTTAAAGAAAAAATTGGCTATGGCTTCGGTGACTTTGCCTCTAATTTATCCTTCGGTTTCGTTTCACTCTTTTTATTATTCTTCTATACCAACATCTACGGTATCAGCGCGGTTCAGGCGAGCCTGATCTTTGTTATTGCGCGAGTGGTTGATGCGATTTTTAATATCCTGATTGGCTTCGCCATTGATAAAACCCACAGCCGCTACGGCAAGCTGCGTCCGTGGTTATTATACGGCTCGGTGCCGCTGGGGCTGTTAACCGTACTGTGCTTCCTGCCGTTTGGCGGCGAGGCCAAGTTCTGGTTTGCACTCTGTTCGTACACCATCTACTGCCTGGCCTACACCGCGGTGAATACGCCGTACTCGGCAATGACCAACCGCTTAACGCAGCATGAAGCCTCACGCTCGTCGCTGTCGGTCTACCGCTTTGTGATGGCGATTGTCGGCTACCTGATTGTCTCCACCACCGCGGATATTCTTATTTCGCCGTTCGACGACAAACAGCTGGGCTACGTTTTTGCCGTCTCCTGTTTTGCGCTGCTGGCAACGTTCTTGTTCCTGGCCTGCTTTGGCATGACCAAAGAGCGCGTGGGGGAAGAGGAAGATACGCCTGCGCCGACGCTGCGTGAAATGTTCCGCGCGGTGATGGGCAATGCGCCGCTGATTAACCTGTCGTTATTTACCGTTTTCTTTTATATCGCTTATACCGTGTGGATGGCGATAGCCATTTACTTTATTAAATACATCATCGGCAATGAAGGTTTTACCGCCTCGTTCTTTATGATTCAGTCCGCCGCTTATATTTTAGGAACGGTGGTTTCTGAGAAAGTTATCGCCATGATGGGGAAAAAGAAAATGGCGCTGGTGGCGCTGTTGATTGGCGTGCTCGGCGTACTGATGCAGTATTTTGTCGCCGGTAATAATATCTGGCTGATTATGACCGGAGTATGCCTGTTCAGTATTACGCTGGGGATGGGATTTGTCGCCATGTGGTCAATGATCGCCGACACCGTCGAATATGCAGAATGGCACCACGGCGTACGCACCGAAGGCGCGATTTACGGCTTCTTCAGCTTTATTACCAAAATAGCGATGGCGATTGGTGGCGGCTGTGCAGGCTGGATGCTGGATTACTATCACTATGATGCGGCGAATATCAGCGCTAGCGCGCTCAGCGGTATCAATATACTGATGACGCTGTTCCCCGGCGCCATGTTTGCGATTGGCGCTATCTTCGTTGCCAGTTATTCGTTAGATGAAAAGACCTACCGCGACATCGTGCAGAAAATCAGCCTGCGCAAACAGAACGCGCTTTAACCTCAGGGAGTCAGAGACATGAATCGTGATTTTAACAGCCTTATTGCGGCGATGAACGCAGAAGAAAAAGTGGCGCTGCTGACCGGCAGCGGCCTGTGGCGCACGGCGAGCCTGCCGCAGCATGGCATTGACGATATCGTCATGACCGACGGCACCTACGGCGTACGTTACAGCAGCGCGCAGATAGACGGTAATGAAAAGTGGAGCATGGATGATTTTATCTCCGTGATCACCCAAACCGCCGACCGGGCCAATGCTGAAGAACCGGCTGCGAAAGGGGGCAGTGAAGCGCTATTTAGCGCCTCGCTGCCGGCCACCTGTTTCCCCAACGGCTCGAGCCTTGCCTGTAGCTGGGATATTGACCTTGTTTATCAGATGGGCCAGGCGCTGGGGCGCGAATGTCAGCATATGGGCGTCGGGATTTTACTGGGGCCGGGGATTAACATCCGCCGCACGCCGCTGGCGGGGCGCGGTTACGAATACTACGCTGAAGACCCGGTGCTGAGCGGCGATATTGCCGCCGCGCTTATCAATGGCCTACAGGATGAAGGCGTGGGTGCCAGCCTGAAGCACTTTGCGGCCAATAACTCGGAATACCGCCGCACCGAAATGGACTCCATTATTGAAGAGCGCGCCCTGCGCGAAATCTATCTGGCCGGGTTCCAGCGGGCGATTGCCAAATCGCAGCCGTGGACGGTGATGTCCTCCTATAACCGCCTGAACGGCACGCAGACTTCGCAGGACCCGTTCCTGCTGACCCAGGTGCTGCGCGACGAATGGGGCTACGACGGGCTGGTGATGTCGGACTGGTACGGGATTAAAGACCGCCCCGCGTCTCTGCTCGCGGGGAACGATCTGGCGATGCCGGAAACGCGTCGTGATAAGCAGACGCTGCTGGCGGCCATTAACGCAGGTGACGTTCCTATGGATGTGGTTGACCGCGCCGGTCTGCGGATGCTGGAACTGCTGGATAAAGTGCAGCGTAACCGTCGACCGGATACCAAAGCAGACTTCTCGGTGCATCACGCACTTTCGCAGCAGTTGGCAGCGGAGTCCATCGTTCTCCTGAAAAATGACGACCATATTCTACCGCTGCGCCCGGAAAAAACGCCGCGTATTGCCGTACTGGGAAAACCGGCGCAGGAGCCCGTTATCCAAGGCTCTGGCTGTGCGACCACGGTACCGTATCTGCTCGACCGTCCGCTGGACGAGATCTTTGATCTTGCGGGTGACGATTTCAGCGTAACCTGGGCCATTGGTGCTCCGGACGATATGAAGAGCGATGAAGCGGCGCTGGCTCAGGCTAAAGCCGTTGCCCAGGATGCCGATGTCGCGGTGGTATTTGTCAGCACCGCGGTTGGCGAGGACGGTGAAAATGGAGATCGCCACGACCTGAATATTCTGGCGGTACATGAGCAGCTCATTCGTGAGGTCGCTTCTGTGCAGCCAAACGTGGTGGTGGTGCTGGCAAACAGTGACGCGGTAGTGATGCCGTGGCTCGGTGAGTGTAAGGCCCTGCTGGAGACCTTCTTCGCCGGGCAGGGCATGGGGCGTGCGGTAGCGGAAATCCTGTTCGGCAAGCGAAACCCTTGCGGTAAGCTGACGGTCACCGTACCGAACACGCTGGAAGAGACGCCGGCCTGGCTGAATTATCCGGGTGAAAACCTGCGCCACCACTACGGTGAAGGGCTGTTCGTTGGCTACCGTTACTATGATAAGCGTTGCCTGACGCCGCAGTTCCCGTTCGGATTTGGCTTAAGTTACACCCAGTTTGCCTACGCGAATCTATCACTGTCGTCGGCGCGTGCCGGTGCTGATGACACGCTGACGGTCTCCTTTGATGTGAGTAACGTCGGCGATTGTGATGGCAAAGAAGTGGTTCAGCTGTATGTTTCTGCGCCTGAAGGCGAACTGATCCGCGAAGTCCGCGCGTTGAAGGGATTCGATAAAATCGCTCTCGCCGCAGGGGAAACGCGGCGCGTTAGCCTGCAACTACCGATAGCCGAACTGGCCTGCTATCATCCAGGCCTGGCTGACTGGGTGATTACGCCAGGCGTCTGGCAGGTGCATGTGGGCGGCTCGTCTCGCAGTCTGCCACTGAATGCCCGGTTTGAGGTTGACTGTCCCGCGCGTTATGTTCCATTGCGTGACGATAACTCCTTACAGCAGTTGATCCAGCAGCCTGCCGCCTTTGCCCGTGTCGTACAGTTGATTGCCGGGAAGAGTCAGCTTCCACCGGAGCAGGTTCGGGAAAAGCTGATTCGTCTGGCGCCGGATCTGTTCTGCGGCCTGCTTATCGCGCTGACGGAATTCCTGGCGCTGGATATCGAGCGTGATGAGCTAAACGCGGTGCTGGCTGAGCCTGAATAACGGCTAACTACAGGAGAGAAGGCGTGTTCCCATTTTCAGTGACTCATCCCCACCCGGCAACGCAAACCGGGCGGCAGACGGCAAACAGTGGCTATGAGCTGATTGCCTTCGACGCAGAAAAACTGAACGTATTTGCCGCTGAGGTTCGCTATTGTGAGCCACACTGGCATCCGGCACCGGAATTGATTACGGTGCTGAATGGGCGCTTCTCTCTGACCGTTGGCCAACAGAACGTGGTCCTACAACAGGGCGAGATGTTGTATATCAACGCCGAAGAGGTGCACGAACTGAGTGCGGAGGAGGAGGGCAGCCAACTGGTGACGGTGCAGTTTTCTCCCGGACTTTTTGATGACCTGCACCCGGCACCGCTGTTGGAGTGGCGAACCCATAAGCACGCCATGACGGATGCTGACCATACCGTTTTTCAACGGCTGATGGCGTTACTGGAACGTATTATCGATAACCATGCGCCATTTCAGCGTTTTGCGGCGATTTATATGCTGCTTGACGCGCTGGTCGCAGCCGGGCAGACGATTGAGCTCGCGGAAAATACGATACGTGAAGAGGCGATGATTAAAGAAGGGATTGAATATATTAATCAACACTTCGATCGGCCGCTGACGCTAAGCGACGTTGCCGAGCATAGCGGCATGAGCTATTCGTGGTTTTCGCGGTTGTTTAAAAAGGTCAGTCGGCACAACTTTAAAGAGTATCTGACGCTGGTGAGGCTCAATAAAGCCCGCACTCTGCTGCGCGATACGCGAACGCCAATTACTGATATTAGCCACAGCTGCGGTTTCCCGGAGCATAAGCTGCTGATTGCCGCTTTTAATAAGTACTGCGGGTTGACGCCTACGGAGTACCGTAAGCGCTTTATTTCACGTCAGAACCTGACGGAGGTCGCGCTGGCGCAAGGGGAAGACTGTTTATGCCTGCCGCTCAATAGGGCGTTGCTCGACAGGCTAGCGCTCAATAATCAATCCCAATCTGCGCCTTAATTCCCGCTTCAAACGCATGCTTCACCGGGCGCAGTTCGCTGACCGTATCGGCGTACTCCAGAATATCCTGGTGGCAGCCGCGACCGGTAATAATCACGGTCTGATGATGCGGACGGTTTTTCAGCGCGGTTAATACCGCTTCTAATGGCAGATAATCGTACGCCACCATGTAGGTCAGCTCATCAAGCAGCACCATATCCAGCGTGTCGTCGGCCAGCATCCGCTCTGCATGCTCCCAGACGGCAAGGCAAGCTTCAGTGTCGCTCTCCCGGTTCTGGGTGTCCCAGGTAAAACCGGTGGCCATGACCTGAAATTCGACGCCGAGTGGCTCAAGCAGGTTACGCTCGCCGTTAGGCCAGGTTCCCTTAATAAACTGAATGACGCCAACGTTATGCCCGTGCCCGACGGCACGGGTGGCGGTACCAAAGGCGGCGGTGGTCTTGCCTTTACCGTTGCCGGTAAACACAATCACGATCCCGCGGGTATCCTGAGCCGCGGCTACACGGGCGGCAACGCGCTCTTTTACGCGCTGCTGACGTTCACGATAGCGTTCATCACTCATTGTGCGATTCCTGGTTTACGCCCTGGCTGGGCATCAAAAGTCATACCGGTTTTACGGCGGCTATCATCGCCCATCAGCCACAGGTAGAGCGGCATAATATCGGCAGGTGTTTTCAGCTTCTGCGGATCTTCCGTCGGGAAGGCGCTGGCGCGCATGCCGGTGCGGGTGCCGCCTGGGTTAATGCAGTTTACGCGCAGAGGGCGATTTTTATACTCATCGGCCAGTACTTGCATCATCCCTTCGGTGGCAAACTTCGATACCGCATAGGCACCCCAGTTGGCGCGCCCCTCGCGCCCGACGCTCGACGAGGTAAAGACCAGCGAGCCGGATTCTGCTTTCAGCAGCAGCGGCAGCAGCGCCTGGGTGAGCATAAAGGTGCCGTTGACGTTGACCTGCATCACCTGCTGCCAGACGGCCGGGGCCTGCTGGTCCATCGGCACGACTTCGCCCAGAAGCCCGGCGTTGTGCAGCACGCCGTCAAGATGCGGATAGTGTAGGCTAATCTGCTGAGCAACCTGCTGGCATTCCTGTGGCGTACAGGTGAGCAGGTCGAGGGTAAACCAGCGCGCGGGCCGCAGGCCGGCGTGGTCTATCTCCTGCGCAACCGCGCGCAGTTTTTCATCGTTCCGGCCGAGCAAAATAATGCTGGCGCCGTAATGGGCGTAGGTGATTGCCGCTTCCCGTCCAATACCATCGCTGGCCCCGGTGACCAGAATGATACGGTTTTGCAACAAATCGAGCTGGGGTTGATAGTGCACAGTAACTCCTCTATGGCATTCGTCTGCCATATTTTTTGTACTTTTCATGGCTTTCGGGCTTTATGCCTGAATCTTCGCGCTATTTCAATCAGCGCACGGGAGAGACAACGGTTAATTAACAATTTGCAATGATTTCATCAGCAAAAAAGTAATCTGGAATGCGCCTCGTGGCCTGATACTGCTATCGAGACGTAGTGAACGCGGTGTTGTACACTGGGCGGTAGATTCTGTGATTTTTGTACAAGGTGGATGTGTGGAATTACTTTTTCAATATGGTCTTTTTCTGGCGAAAATCGTCACAGTTGTTGTTGCTATTGCGGTGATTGCCGTACTGATTGTCAACGTCACGCAGCGCAAACGTCAGCGCGGTGAGCTACGAATCACCAACTTAAGCGAGCAGCACAAGGATATGCAGGAAGACTTAGCCGTGGCGCTGCTCGATGCGCCGCAGCAAAAGCTCTGGCATAAGGCGCAAAAGAAGAAGCTGAAGCTGGAAGCGAAAGCGGCCAAAGCCAAAGCGAAGCAGGGCGACACCGAGGCGGCACCCAAACCGCGCGTCTGGGTTATCGACTTTAAAGGCAGTATGGACGCCCATGAAGTCTCCTCCCTGCGTGAAGAGATTACCGCTGTACTGACCGTTGCCACCCCGCAGGACCAGGTGGTCGTACGTCTGGAAAGCCCTGGTGGTGTCGTTCACGGCTACGGTCTGGCGGCATCGCAGCTCCAGCGTTTCCGCGACAAGCAGATCCCGCTGACGGTAGCAGTAGATAAAGTCGCGGCCAGCGGCGGCTACATGATGGCCTGTGTGGCCAACAAAATTGTTGCGGCACCGTTCGCGATTCTTGGTTCCATCGGCGTGGTCGCGCAGATCCCGAACCTGAATCGTTTTCTGAAAAATAAAGACATCGACGTTGAGTTACACACTGCGGGCCAGTACAAACGTACGCTGACGCTGCTTGGTGAAAACACCGAAGAAGGACGTCAGAAATTCCGTGAAGAGCTGAACGAGACTCATCATCTGTTTAAAGATTTCGTGAAAGAAATGCGTCCGTCTCTGGACATTGAACAGGTTGCTACCGGTGAACATTGGTACGGCACACAGGCTCAGGAAAAAGGGCTGGTTGATGAAGTGGGTACCAGCGATGAATTGCTGCTGGGGCTGATGGAAAATCGGGAAGTCATTAGCGTGCGCTACACGCAGCGTAAGAAAATGATGGATCGTTTTACCGGAAGTGCAGCAGAAAGCGCCGATAAGCTGATGATGCGCTGGTGGCAGCGCGGCCAGAAACCGCTGCTGTAAGCGTTTCCTTTCTATTCTTTACCTTTCTATTTATAGCCCGGTAAATCAGATTTACCGGGCTATATCTGACGGCTCAGGCCATAGCCCTACGCTCAGTCAACCAGGTGATACTTTTCAGACAGCTGGTGGGCGAGATACTTGAACATATTAAACACCGCCGTGCTTTTCGGCGTCGGCAGGCCCTGTTCATCCAGGTAATATTCACCGCTGAAAACCAGCACGCCGTTGCGCTGTTCTACGCCGGTGGCTTCAATACCCGCCATGGTATCTTCATGCTCACGAATGAGGCGGTTTGCTTCAATTAGCAGTGTCTGACGATCGATAGGTTGGCTATTATTTGACATATTCAACTCCTCAAAATTCCTGCGCTAGTCTACGCCGGGCACCCGTTTGGGGCAAATATTCCCGACGTTTACCAGGGACAAGCATTTTACCTCAGAGTTGGCATGATGGGTGATTGCATGCTAATAAAGTTGCGTAACGAATTTTATCAGGTACAGTGTGACGCTTTCGGCGATCTGGCAACAGATTTGCTTGACATTCGACCAAATATTCTTCGTGCTATAGACCCTGACGAAAAAAAGTCTGTAAACTCAGCCACCTGACTACATGTCTCAAAAGTCAGTCGGTAAAGGGTTGATATCCATTGGTATTGCCGCAACATACAAGGCTTGTCGCCAGTGGAACGTGGAACATGTGCGATGTATTCCTGGAAGAATCAAATTAGGTAAGGTGAATATGGGTAAAGCTCTCGTTATCGTTGAGTCCCCGGCAAAAGCCAAAACGATCAATAAGTATCTGGGTAATGACTACGTGGTTAAGTCCAGCGTCGGTCATATCCGCGATTTGCCGACAAGTGGCTCAGCAGCCAAAAAGAGCGCTGACTCTACCTCCACCAAAACGGCCAAAAAGCCTAAAAAGGATGAACGAGGCGCGCTGGTTAACCGCATGGGCGTCGACCCATGGCATGACTGGGCGGCACACTATGAAGTGCTGCCTGGCAAAGAAAAGGTAGTATCGGAACTCAAACAGTTGGCGGAAAAAGCCGACCACATCTATCTCGCAACCGACCTTGACCGCGAAGGGGAGGCCATTGCATGGCACCTGCGGGAAGTGATCGGTGGTGATGAATCACGCTATAGCCGCGTGGTGTTTAACGAAATTACGAAAAATGCGATTCGTCAGGCGTTCGAAAAGCCGGGCGAGCTGAATATCGACCGTGTAAACGCTCAGCAGGCGCGCCGCTTTATGGACCGCGTGGTGGGCTATATGGTCTCGCCGCTGCTGTGGAAAAAGATTGCCCGCGGTCTATCCGCCGGTCGCGTCCAGTCGGTAGCGGTACGTCTGGTTGTTGAACGCGAACGCGAAATTAAAGCGTTTGTGCCGGAAGAATTCTGGGAAATTGACGCCAGCACCACCACGCCGGGCGGCGATGCCCTGCCGCTGGAAGTGACCCATCAGGGTGACAAGCCGTTCCGTCCGGTTAACCGCGACGAAACCATGGCTGCGGTCAGCCTGCTGGAAAAAGCCAGCTACAGCGTGCTGGAGCGTGAAGACAAACCGACCAGCAGCAAGCCGGGCGCGCCGTTTATTACCTCCACGCTGCAGCAGGCGGCCAGCACGCGTCTGGGCTTCGGCGTGAAGAAAACCATGATGATGGCGCAGCGTCTGTATGAAGCGGGCTACATCACCTACATGCGTACCGACTCCACAAACCTGAGTCAGGATGCGGTGAGCATGGTTCGCGACTATATCGGTGATAACTTCGGCAAGAAATACCTGCCGGAGAACCCGAACCAGTACACCAGCAAAGAAAACTCGCAGGAAGCGCACGAAGCGATTCGTCCTTCCGATGTTTCCGTTCAGGCGGAAGCGCTGAAAGATATGGAAACGGATGCGCAGAAACTGTATCAGCTGATCTGGCGCCAGTTCGTGGCCTGTCAGATGACGCCAGCGCAGTACGACTCCACTACGCTGACCGTAAAAGCGGGCGATTTCAAACTCAAAGCGCGTGGCCGTACTCTGCGCTTTGACGGCTGGACCAAAGTGATGCCAGCGCTGCGTAAAGGCGATGAAGACCGCACGCTGCCGATGGTGAACCAGGGCGATAAACTGAGCCTGGTTGAACTGACCCCGGCGCAGCACTTCACCAAACCGCCTGCACGCTTTAGCGAAGCCTCGCTGGTTAAAGAGCTGGAAAAACGCGGCATCGGTCGCCCGTCCACCTATGCGTCGATCATCTCGACCATTCAGGACCGCGGCTATGTACGCACCGAAAACCGTCGTTTCTACGCAGAGAAAATGGGCGAGATCGTCACCGATCGTCTGGAAGCGAACTTCCGCGAGCTGATGAACTACGACTTTACCGCGCAGATGGAAGACCATCTCGACCGCGTGGCTAACCACGAAGCCGAATGGAAGCAGGTACTGGATCTGTTCTTTGGTGATTTCACCAAGCAGCTCGAAACGGCTGAGAAACCGCCAGAAGAGGGCGGCATGCAGCCGAACGAGATGGTGCTGACCAGTATCGATTGCCCGACCTGCGGTCGCAAGATGGGCATTCGTACCGCCAGCACCGGCGTGTTCCTTGGCTGTTCCGGCTATGCGCTGTCGCCAAAAGAACGCTGCAAAACCACCATTAACCTGGTGCCGGAAAACGAAGTGCTGAACGTGCTGGAAGGTGACGACGCGGAAACCAACGCGCTGCGCGCTAAACGCCGCTGCCAGAAGTGCGGTACGGCGATGGACAGCTACCTCATCGATCCGAAACGCAAGCTGCACGTTTGTGGTAACAACCCGACCTGCGACGGCTACGAGATTGAAGAAGGCGAGTTCCGCATCAAGGGTTATGATGGCCCAATCGTTGAGTGCGAAAAATGTGGTTCTGAAATGCACCTGAAAATGGGGCGTTTTGGTAAGTACATGGCTTGTACTAACGAAGAATGTAAGAACACCCGTAAGATCCTGCGTAGCGGTGAAGTGGCTCCACCGAAGGAAGATCCGGTACCGTTGCCGGAACTGCCGTGCGAGAAGTCTGACGCCTATTTCGTGCTGCGCGATGGCGCGGCTGGGGTATTCCTGGCAGCCAACACCTTCCCGAAATCGCGCGAAACCCGTGCGCCGCTGGTTGAAGAGCTGTTCCGCTTCCGTGACCGTCTGCCGGAAAAACTGCGTTATCTGGCCGATGCGCCGCAGCAGGACCCGGCAGGGAACAAAACGATGGTGCGTTTCAGCCGTAAAACCAAACAGCAGTATGTTGCTTCCGAGAAAGATGGCAAGGCAACCGGCTGGTCAGCGTTCTTCGTTGACGGTAAATGGGTTGAAGCGAAAAAGTAGCGTTTTTTGCTAAGAACGTCACAAAGGGCCGCAATTGCGGCCCTTTTTTATAACCTCGTTATTATTTTTTGTTTCCATCTATACACACTTGCTATAAATGATATAGTGGTTATAGCCAATGCATTTCTTATGATTAAATCGTCTTTATGATCGATTCCTGAGCGCAGACTGGATACAACCGCATGAAATTACAGCAACTCCGCTATATCGTTGAGGTGGTGAACCACAACCTTAACGTCTCCTCGACCGCCGAAGGTTTGTATACTTCGCAGCCTGGTATCAGTAAGCAGGTCAGAATGCTGGAGGATGAGCTGGGGATTCAGATTTTTGCCCGTAGTGGCAAACATCTGACGCAGGTGACGCCAGCCGGCCAGGAAATCATCCGTATTGCTCGTGAAGTGCTCTCAAAAGTCGATGCGATTAAGTCTGTTGCCGGCGAGCATACCTGGCCAGATAAAGGCTCATTGTACGTTGCGACGACGCATACGCAGGCGCGTTACGCGCTGCCCGGTGTCATCAAGGGGTTTATCGAACGCTACCCGCGTGTTTCACTGCATATGCATCAAGGCTCGCCGACGCAAATTGCAGAAGCGGTCTCTAAAGGTAACGCGGACTTTGCTATCGCGACCGAAGCGCTGCACCTCTATGACGATCTGGTGATGCTGCCTTGCTACCACTGGAACCGTTCGATTGTCGTGACGCCGGAGCACCCGCTGGCATCGAAAACGTCCGTCACCATTGAAGAATTGGCACAGTATCCGCTGGTGACCTACACCTTTGGCTTTACCGGCCGTTCTGAGTTGGATACTGCATTTAACCGCGCGGGCCTGACGCCGCGTATTGTCTTCACCGCGACCGACGCCGATGTCATTAAAACTTACGTAAGACTGGGCTTAGGGGTAGGGGTGATCGCCAGCATGGCCGTCGATCCGATTTCTGACCCGGATCTGGTTAAACTGGACGCCGACGGTATTTTCAGCCACAGCACCACCAAAATCGGCTTCCGTCGCAGTACCTTCCTGCGCAGCTATATGTATGATTTTATTCAGCGATTTGCACCACATCTTACGCGCGATGTCGTAGACACCGCCGTAGCGCTGCGCTCGAATGAAGACATTGAAGCGATGTTTAAAGATATTAAGCTGCCAGAAAAATAGTCCCGATTCAATTATCCGCCTCTATGATGAAGAGGCGGATAGTTTATATCCTCCCGGAACAAAAGGCTTTTCCCCTCTCCGTTAGCTCTCTATCCTGATTAAGAATTGTTTCTATTACGAATTACGCAGCAAAAGTAGAAATAAATTTAACGTTAGGCAAATTTCTCCTCTCAAATATCGCTTTGGGCTCAAAAGATTAAATTAATCTCATTGTAATATTCGTAAAACCTCTGGATTTTTGCTTAGAATTTACTTAGGATTTATCTCAACGATGATTAGTTGTAACAATTGATTGGTGCGATAATGATAAGTAATATCGATTGTGAGAGGGCAGTAATGGTGTCAGAAAAGAACGAAACTCGCGTGAAACGTAAAGCATGGCTGAGCGTATTCCTCGGGTCTGCGCTGTTCTGGGTAGCGCTGGCGCTGCTGGTTTGGAAATTCTGGGGCTAGCTATGCTTACGTCTGAACGCGTCAAGCCGGTGAAGCCTCTCGTTCCGGTAGAAAAAAAACCGCAAGATGACAAAAATAATAAGGTTAACGTTCCTGATGAATGGAAATTGACCCACGACCAGAAAGAATTTATCGATCTCTTCAATCAAGATGAGAATAAGAAACAGTAACCACGTGGTTATTTATCCCTTTCGTTTTACCTCCCTCATACGAAATAAATCCTTTTCCTGCTATTAATTCCAATTGGTAGTTATTCTTAATAACCTATTGATCGCATTTATCAATCTGAGCCCTTTCCCGGCGTTATCCCCTGAATGTGTTATCTTTTATATAGACCATGAGGAGTGTCAGAGTACTGCAATTCCCGCCATTGAAGGAGGAGCTATGTCGTCAACACTACGAGAGACCTGCAAGGAAACACTACAGGTCGATAATAAAACCTACCGTTACTACAGCCTACCGCTGGCTGCTAAGACCCTGGGTGACATCACCCGCCTGCCTAAATCACTCAAAGTTCTTCTGGAAAACCTGCTCCGCTGGCAGGACGGCGATTCCGTTACCGCTGACGATATTCAGGCGCTTGCTGGATGGCTTAAACAGGCCCACGCTGACCGTGAGATAGCCTATCGCCCGGCGCGCGTGCTGATGCAGGACTTTACCGGCGTACCGGCGGTTGTAGACCTGGCCGCCATGCGTGAAGCGGTGAAACGCCTCGGCGGCGATACCCACAAAGTGAATCCGCTTTCCCCGGTCGATCTGGTGATTGACCACTCGGTCACGGTGGATCGTTTTGGTGATGATGATGCGTTTGATGAAAACGTGCGTCTGGAAATGTCGCGCAACCATGAGCGCTATACCTTCTTACGCTGGGGCCAGCAGGCTTTTAGCCAGTTCCGCGTAGTGCCGCCGGGAACGGGGATTTGCCACCAGGTTAACCTCGAGTACCTGGGTAAAGCGGTGTGGAGTGAACAGCAGGGCGATGAACTCGTTGCCTACCCAGACACGTTGGTGGGGACCGACTCCCACACCACCATGATTAACGGCCTGGGGGTTTTAGGGTGGGGCGTTGGCGGTATCGAAGCGGAAGCGGCGATGCTAGGCCAGCCGGTCTCGATGTTGATACCGGACGTGGTTGGCTTCAAGCTGAGCGGTAAGCTCCGTGAAGGGATCACCGCAACTGACCTGGTGCTGACGGTCACGCAGATGCTACGTAAGCTTGGCGTCGTCGGCAAATTTGTTGAATTCTACGGCGATGGCCTGGATTCCCTGCCGCTGGCAGACCGGGCGACCATTGCCAACATGGCGCCGGAATACGGTGCAACCTGTGGCTTCTTCCCGATAGACGACATTACGCTTTCTTACATGCGCCTCAGCGGGCGCAGCGACGAGCAGGTCGCGCTGGTTGAGGCCTATGCCAAAGCACAGGGCATGTGGCGCTCTAAAGGCGATGAGCCGGTGTTCAGCCAGACGCTGGCGCTGGATATGGGCGATGTTGAAGTAAGCCTTGCGGGTCCGAAACGTCCGCAGGACCGCGTCGCGCTTGCTCAGGTACCTCAGGCATTTAACGCTACGACTGAACTGGCTGTTAACGCGGGCGCTGCCGGCAAAACCGCTGTCGACTTTACCCTAAACGGTAAACCGTATTCCCTTCCGGAAGGGGCGGTGGTCATTGCGGCTATCACTTCTTGTACCAACACGTCGAACCCCAGCGTGTTGATGGCCGCGGGTCTTCTGGCGAAAAAAGCCGTCGCGTTGGGATTACAGCCTAAACCGTGGGTTAAGGCGTCGCTGGCCCCTGGCTCGAAGGTGGTGTCCGATTATCTGGCACACGCAGGTCTGACGCAGTATCTCGACCAGCTTGGTTTTAACCTGGTCGGTTATGGTTGTACGACCTGTATCGGTAACTCAGGCCCGCTGCCGGATCCGATTGAGAGCGCCATCAAACAGGGTGATCTGACGGTGGGCGCGGTGCTGTCCGGCAACCGCAATTTTGAAGGCCGTATTCATCCGCTGGTGAAAACCAACTGGTTGGCCTCACCGCCGCTGGTCGTCGCCTACGCGCTGGCCGGAAATATGCGGGTGGATCTGACCCACGATCCGCTGGGGCACGACAGCAAGGGAAACCCGGTCTATCTGAAAGATATCTGGCCGAGCAGCACTGAGATAGCACAAGCGGTTCAGCAGGTGTCTACGGGGATGTTCCACAAAGAGTATGCGGAAGTCTTTGCCGGTACGCCGGAATGGAAGGCTATCGATGTACCTGCTACAGACACCTACGAGTGGCAGGATGATTCCACCTATATCCGACTCTCGCCGTTCTTTGACGAAATGGGTGTGACGCCCGACCCGGTGCAGGATATTCACGGGGCGCGTGTACTCGCGATGCTGGGCGATTCTGTCACCACCGACCATATCTCTCCCGCGGGCAGTATTAAGGCCGACAGCCCCGCAGGTCGTTATCTGCAGGAAAACGGCGTCGCCAGCCGCGATTTTAACTCCTACGGTTCCCGTCGTGGTAACCACCTGGTGATGATGCGCGGCACCTTCGCCAATATTCGTATCCGTAATGAGATGGTGCCGGGCGTTGAAGGTGGCATGACGCGTCTGCTGCCCGGTGACGAGGTGATGTCAATATACGATGCGGCCATGGCTTATCAACAGCAGGGGACACCGCTGGCGGTCATTGCGGGTAAAGAGTACGGTTCGGGCTCGAGCCGTGACTGGGCGGCAAAAGGGCCGCGTCTGCTTGGCGTTCGCGTGGTGATTGCTGAATCATTCGAACGTATTCACCGTTCAAACCTGATAGGTATGGGCATTCTGCCGCTGGAATTTCCGCAGGGGGAGGACCGTAAAACGCTGAAGCTGACCGGTGAAGAGCAGATTGATATCGCCGGGCTGCAACAGCTGAAGCCTGGCGCCATCATCCCGGTGCTGATCACTCGGCCTGACGGGCAGCAGCAGAGGCTGGCGTGTCGCTGCCGTATTGATACGGCGACAGAGCTGACCTATTACCAGAATGACGGCATTCTGCACTATGTCATTCGTAATATGCTGAGCTGAAAAAAGGGGCCAACGGCGGGCCCCAAAACGGACGTTGGCAATTGCAGCAAAAGAAAACGCTAGCGTGGCATGTTGAACAGAAACGCGCCTCTCACGCCAATCCGGCGTGAGAGGAATAATGCTTATTTAAAGGTGTAAACTACCCCCATACGCAGACGGAACTGGCGCTCGGTGGATTTTGACGAGCGGCCAATGTCGCCAAAGGTGACATACGGTTTCCACTCTTTTTTATCCCCAAGTGAATAGTCAAACTGCCATTCCTGCTCGTAATCGTAGTTCTGGTTTCCCCAAAGCACTTCATCACCGTGCTTGTAGATGAATTTGTAGGTAGTAGAGAAACGGTCCAGGGTATAGCGTAAATAGAGATCGCCACGGTTAACGGTGCGATGTTTATTGGTGCTACAGGATTTATCACCGTTATATCCGCAGTCTGGGTCGTTAGCATAATCAGTCAGTTCAAAACGATACATCCCTCCTATAGCCCAATTTTCATTAATCGTATACCAGGGTACAAATCCGAATTTCCATTCCGTTCTTTCACTGTTGAATTCGGGTTGGATGAGTGGCGCTATTTTAAAATTACCGAAGGTAAACGATTTCGATAATGTAAGTTCGACGGCGTTGATGACCGGATCATTATACCATTTATCCTGCGGATCATTGCCACCTGTCTTGTATTTAGTTTCAATTGAAAAATTATAATTATCCGGCAAGGCCGCAGACATGTTTAGTTTGTCATAGTGAGTACGGTCACGCACTCGGTACTCATGACGGTAGTCGAGGCTCAGCGAGCGGATTGGAGAGCTATATTCTTCAGCCAGTACAACGTTACTGGTTAATAAAATGCAACCTGCTATAAGGTATTTACCGGATAACATAATAATTCTTTCCTCGTTATTATTTGAATAAGGCATTAAAAATGCACTCAGTTCACTCCACGTAAGTCTGCTGAGGTATTAATTGCCGCTGCTGGCAAGCTTTCGCTAAATGAACGCCAGTAGTTAAGCATCCGTCGCTGAGTTAAAACCTTTATAAAACCACCAACTGTTTAGTTTTTTTGTCGGGAAAGCTAAGAAAGATATTTGTCATGTTAAGAATGTGAGCATGGCTGAAATTATTCATGATAACGCTGCAACCTTTGTTATTGCGTCACCCGGTAACAGGCTTTGTCTTTATTTCAAAGGTTATTGTCGGAGCGCCTCGGCATGCTGTGAGCGACTCCTGTCAGCCTGGCCTGATGGGAGAATCCGCATCCTGGGATGCCTTTGAATCGACCAGACAACTCCTGACATTGAGGACACTATGGCAAAGGGTGATGTCACTCCACTGACGTTTACATCTGAAATTGACCCCGTCACGCAGGTTCGCGTGGTACGGCTAACGCCGCGGGATCGTATCTTTCATCGCAACTACTTCTATCAGAAGTGCTTTTCGCAGCAAGGCAGGCAGCTGCTGATTGGCGGTGTGGATGAAGGCAACTGGAACTACTGGCTGCTGGATTTGCAGCAGCATACGCTGCGTCAACTGACGGAAGGCCCTGGCGACAATAGCTTTGACGGCTTCATCACGCAGGACGACAGCGCACTGATCTTTATGCGGCAGAACCGCCATATCGTCCGTGTAGAACTGGATAGTTTGCGCGAAGAGATTCTCTATGAGCTGCCTTCACAGTGGGTCAGTACCAGCGCCTGGGCACCAGATAGTACCGGCAGCAAGATGATTGGTATGTCGTTATCGGCGGAAACCTGGATACCGATGAATGACTGGAATGATTTCCAGCGTCAGTATCATATGAACCCGACAACGCGTTGCGAAGTTGTCGACCTCGCTACTGGACGAACCGAGATTCTGTTTGAAGAGTCGCGCTGGCTGGGGCATCCCGGTTTTCGTCCGAACGACACCAACACCATCATGTACTGCCATGAAGGGCCACACGATCTGATCCGTAACCGCATCTGGCTGTACGACCGCCAGACCGGCCTCTCCACGCCGGTCAGCCAGCCGGAGGCGGAAACCTTTACCCACGAATTTTGGGTGCCTGACGGTTCGCGCATCGTTTTCGTCTCGCTGCATAAAGAGACGCATCAGCGGCACATTTGTCAGACGCTGGCCGGTAGCGTGCAGAGTGAGAAGGTGATGGAAATGCCCGCCTGTTCGCATCTGATGAGTAACCACGACGGGTCGCTCCTGGTCGGTGACGGCTGTGGTACACCGGTTGATTTAACCGATGAGGGTGGCTATACGGCGTTAACCGACCCGTGGCTTTACCTGTTTGCGCCAGACCAAAAGCACACGCGCAAAATTACCCGCCACGACACCTCCTGGCGCGTTATCGATGGGCAGTGTCAAGCAAGCCATCCGCATCCCTCTTTTAGCCCGGACCTAAGCCATGTGCTCTATACCTCTGACCGCGATGGTTTGCCTGCCGTCTATCTGGCGGAGATAGCCCCTTTACTAAAAGGAAGCTCTAAATGAAAAAGATCGCCTTCTCATTAATGCTCGCCTGTAGCGGCATGCTGTGCGCGACACCGACCTTTGCTGATGACAGTGATACGGTGACGCTGCGCGTGGCCTGGTGGGGCGCTAACTCTCGCCACCAGAACACGCTGAAAACCATCCGCGCCTTCGAACAGGCGCACCCGAATAACAAGGTGAAAGCGGAGTATACCGGCTGGGATGGCTTCGTATCACGCCTTTCCACGCAGATAGCCGGGAAGAATGAACCTGACGTGATGCAGCTCGACTGGAGCTGGATTCAGGTGTTTTCACGGTCGGGTAATGGCTTTTACGATCTTAACCAGCTCAGCAAAGAGGTAGGGCTGGACAACTATGCGGGCAAGCTCAGCACCGTAACCGTCAATGGCAAAGTGCAGGGGCTGCCGGTGTCGCTGGTGGCGCCTATTCTCTACTACAACACCGAAACCTGGAAGAAAGCCGGGCTGGCCTACCCGAAAACCTGGGATGAACTCTTTGCCGCTGGTCACGTGTTTAAAGAGAAGCTCGGGGATAACTACTATCCGGCGATCGTCACCACTTCAATGGAGCTGATTAACTCGTGGATGGTACAGAAATACAACCAGCCGATGCTCAATGAGAAAGGGGAGTTCACCTACAGCGAAGCGCAATGGCTGGAGTTTGTACAGGTCTACCAGAAACTGGTTGCCGAGCACGTCCTGCCAAGCCAGAAGTACATTCAATCCTTTGGCAAAGCGCAGCCGTTTGAGATGAAACCGTGGATCAACGGCGAATTTGGCGGCTCAAACCTGATGAGCTCGGCGGTCGCCAAATATGAAGACACCCTGGCACCACCGGCGAAACTCGAAGTGGGGCCATATCCGCTGCTGCCGGGCGCCAAGGATGCGGGGCTGTTTATCAAACCATCGATGATCTTTGCCATCAGCCGCAACACGCAGCACCCGAAAGAGGCGGCGATGCTGCTTGATTTTATGGTTAACCAGCCGGAAGGCGTACAGTTAATGGGGCTGGAGCGCGGCTTCCCGGTCAGCAAAGCGGCGGCAGACTTCGTGCTGAAAACCAATATGGCGCAGCCGAATGACCCAGTGATAACCGGACTAAAGCTGGTCGAAAGCATGCCGTCGGACAACGTCTACGTCTCACCGTACTTTAAAAACCCAGAGATCGAACAGTACTGGCTGGATCTCACCCAGCGGATCGATTACGGCAAAATTAGCGCACAAGACGCGGCAAAAGAGTTTGAACGCACGGCGAAGCGCGCGCTGCGTAAACATGCACCGACGAAGTAAGGGGAGTTCATGGAGAGGAAACAACTGCAGTTTAGCGCCGATGAAACGGTGCTGATGACGGAAAAACTGATTGATGCGCTGGTGAACATTCGCGATGAAAACGGCGCGTTTCTGATGACGCTGGCCGATGGACGCGTGGTCGACACCAAAGGCTGGGGCGGCTGGGAGTGGACCCACGGCGTAGGTCTCTACGGGCTCTGGCAGTACTGGCAGCAAACCCGAGACCCGCGCTGGCTGGCGATTATTGAGCAGTGGTTCGCGGATCGTTTCCGTGAAGGCACGCCGACCAAAAATGTTAACACCATGGCCCCGATGCTGACGCTGGCCTCGGTGTACGAAGAGAATGGCTACACGCCATGGAAGCGCTATATCGAATGCTGGGCCAACTGGGTGATGTACGAGATGCCACGCACCGAGCTAGGTGGTTTACAGCATATGACCTTTAATTATGCGCACCATCAACAGCTGTGGGACGACACGCTGATGATGAGCGTGATGCCGCTGGCAAAAGCGGGCCAGGTGCTGAATCGCCCGGAATGGGTTGAAGAGGCCAAACGGCAGTTTCTGCTTCATTCTCAGTATCTGTGTGATGCCCCGACGGGGTTGTGGTATCACGGATGGAATTTCGCGGGCCGACACCACTACGCCAAAGCGCTGTGGGGGCGAGGTAATAGCTGGGTAACGGTGGCAATCCCTGATTTTATTGAGATGCTCGATTTGCCACAGGGCGACCCGATTCGGGAATTCCTGCTAGGGCAACTCTCGCGTCAGGTTGCTGCGCTGGCGGAGCGGCAGGATAAAGAGAGCGGACTCTGGCACACGCTGCTGGATGACCCAACTTCCTACCTGGAATCGTCCGCCTCGGCAGGCTTTGCCTACGGCATTCTGAAGGCGGTGCGTAAGCGCTATATTGATAAACATTTCCTGGCGACCGGGGTCGCGGCGGCGGAAGGCGTCATGCGGCAGATTACCCCGCAGGGTGAGCTGGAGAACGTTTCTTTCGGCACCGGAATGGGCAAGGATCTCGACTACTATCGCAATATCGAACGTACTTCCATGCCGTATGGACAGGCGATGGCGATGCTGGCGCTGATTGAGTATCAAAATCTGTTTATCTGAGCCACAGCGGCTCTCCGTCTCAGGACTGGAGAGCCGTACGGTGGTTTATCAGCGGAAACAGCCCGTACTTGCGCACCGTGCGCGGCGGCATGCCGAAAAAGAGTTTGAAACGATGAGAGAAGTAGTTGCTGTCGTTAAAACCGCACAGGTAGGCGATATCGGTGATGGACTGCTCCGACGCGACCAGCAGGTTCATGGCATGGCATAAGCGGACGTGAGTAATGTAATCATTCGGTGTGAGCGCAGTAATCGACTGTACTTTACGTTCCAGCATGCGCTTTTGGATATTAAATTTTTGTGCCAGGTAATCAATGCTTAATTGATCATTTGCATAATTGTGATGCAAATAATTTAGCAGATAGATAATAGAATCTTCTTTGGCACAATCATTAGTTGTCTGACTAACATGACCTCGCTGTAAAAACACGACGAGTTGGGTGAATAATGTCTCCAGCATGACGGAACGCCAGGCTAATTCTTTGTTGAGCTCTTCATTTAATAGGTTGGTATAAAATGCACTATGTACGATGGTTTGATGCGTGGCCATAAATTGTTTATTTGGCACGAAGTTAGCCAGCAACGTGAGTAGGGTATCCGTCAGGAAGTCGGGATGAATGAGAATATTGAGCAGCGATAGCTTTTCCACTTTCTCAAAATAATGTTCTTCATTCGGCGCGATGATAAACACGGAACCGCAGCTGATAGGCCATGAAATGCCGTCGATAACGTGCATACCGCTCCCCGAAGAGACACAGACCATTTCGTAAAAGTCATGGGCATGCAGGGGACAGATATCCTGATCCGCGATGTGCTTAATCATCAGCGATGCATTTTCAGGGAAATAGGTAGCGTGACGACGCAAAGCCATAGCGGCAGCCTTCAAAAGAGAGATTATTTTCCGACTATAGGGTTTAATCTTTATAAAATGAAATGTTTTTTCATTTTTTTGCTAAAGTTCACAGCTAATTTTTATTAGCTAATATTAAATGTGATAAAGATCACTGTACCTCCGATATCACGGAACGTCTTACAAGATATCTTTATTATATTAGAGGAATCTATGAACGAGAATAAGTTATTAGGGCTGGCATGGATCTCGCCGTACATAATAGGGCTAGTGGTCTTTACCGCATTCCCCTTTATTTCGTCGTTTCTATTGACTTTTACTCAGTATGATTTAATGAGCCCGCCGGAATTTAACGGCATTGAAAACTATCGCTACATGCTGACGGAAGATCCGCTCTTCTGGAAATCGATGGCGGTCACCTTCGTCTACGTATTTCTGACTATTCCCGTCAAGCTGGCGTTCGCGCTAGGCATTGCCTTCGTGTTGAATTTCAAACTGCGGGGCATTGGCTTCTTCCGTACCGCCTACTACATCCCGTCTATTCTCGGCAGTTCGGTGGCGATTGCGGTGTTGTGGCGCGCATTATTCGCCATCGATGGCCTGTTCAACAGCATGCTCGGGGTGATTGGCGTTGACCCGATCAACTGGCTGGGCGAACCCTCTCTGGCGCTGATTTCCGTAACCCTGCTGCGCGTCTGGCAGTTTGGTTCGGCGATGGTCATCTTCCTGGCCGCGCTGCAAAACGTTCCGCAGTCGCAGTATGAAGCGGCGATGATTGACGGTGCCTCGAAGTGGCAGATGTTCCTCAAGGTGACGGTGCCGCTGATAACGCCGGTTATCTTCTTTAACTTCATTATGCAGACCAGCGGCACCTTCCAGGAATTTACCGGTCCGTATGTGATTACCGGCGGAGGCCCGACCTACTACACCTACCTGTTCTCACTCTACATCTACGATACCGCCTTTAAATATTTTGATATGGGCTACGGCGCCGCGTTGGCGTGGGTCCTGTTCCTGGTGGTGGCTGCCTTTGCGGCCGTTGCCTTCAAATCGTCGAAATACTGGGTCTTCTACTCCGCCGATAAGGGAGGCAAAAATGGCTAATCTGCACACCATGTCTGCGACCGAGCAGGAGGCTGCACGCGAAGTAGCCTCCTGCTCGGTCGCGAAAAAATCAGTCGCTCGCTGCGATATACCATTCTGCTGGTGGTCGGGTTGATGATGCTTTACCCGCTGGCGTGGATGTTCTCGGCATCGTTTAAACCGAACCACGAAATTTTCACCACCCTGAATCTCTGGCCGGTGCATGCCACCTGGGATGGGTTTATCAACGGCTGGAAAACCGGGACGGAATACGACTTCGGTCACTATATGATTAACACCTTCAAATACGTTATTCCGAAGGTGATTCTGACCATCGTCTCTTCCACCATCGTGGCCTACGGCTTTGCCCGCTTCGAGATCCCGTGGAAGAAGTTCTGGTTTGCCACGCTCATCGCCACCATGCTGTTGCCAAGTACCGTACTGCTGATTCCTCAGTACCTGATGTTCCGTGAAATGGGCATGCTCAACAGCTACCTACCACTGTATCTGCCGACGGCGTTTGCCACTCAGGGCTTCTTCGTCTTTATGCTGATTCAGTTCCTGCGTGGTGTACCGCGTGATATGGAAGAAGCGGCGCAGATTGACGGCTGCAACTCCTGGCAGGTGCTGTGGTACGTGGTCGTACCGATTCTGAAACCGGCGATTATCTCCGTTGCGCTGTTCCAGTTTATGTGGTCGATGAACGACTTTATCGGCCCGCTGATTTACGTCTACAGCGTGGATAAATATCCGATTGCCCTGGCGCTTAAAATGTCCATCGACGTGACCGAAGGTGCGCCGTGGAACGAAATTCTGGCAATGGCGAGTATCTCCATCCTGCCATCTATCATTGTGTTCTTCCTGGCGCAGCGCTACTTCGTCCAGGGTGTCTCCAGCAGCGGAATTAAAGGTTAAGAGGGAACTATCATGGCTGAAGTGATTTTTAATAAACTGGAAAAGGTCTACTCCAACGGCTTCAAAGCGGTACATGGTATCGATCTTAACATTGCGGAAGGGGAGTTTATGGTGATTGTTGGTCCGTCCGGCTGCGCCAAATCCACCACCCTGCGGATGCTGGCAGGACTTGAAACCATCAGCGGCGGTGAAATTCGTATTGGCGAGAAGATAGTGAACAACCTGGCGCCAAAGGAGCGCGGGATTGCGATGGTGTTCCAGAACTATGCGCTGTATCCGCATATGACCGTGCGTGAGAATCTGGCGTTCGGCCTGAAGCTGAGCAAGCTGCCGAAAGACCAGATTGAAGCCCAGGTGAACGAAGCGGCGAAAATTCTCGAGCTGGAAGACCTGCTCGATCGCTTGCCGCGTCAGCTCTCCGGCGGTCAGGCGCAGCGCGTGGCCGTAGGCCGCGCGATTGTGAAAAAGCCAGACGTGTTCCTGTTCGATGAACCGCTGTCTAACCTCGATGCCAAGCTGCGCGCCTCAATGCGTATTCGGATTTCCGATCTGCATAAATCGCTCAAACGCTCCGGTAAACCGGCGACCACCGTTTACGTCACCCACGACCAGACTGAAGCGATGACCATGGGCGACCGTATCTGCGTGATGAAGCTCGGCCACATCATGCAGGTTGATACGCCAGACAACCTTTACCACTATCCGCAAAATATGTTCGTGGCTGGGTTTATCGGCGCGCCGGAGATGAACATCAAACCGGCGAGCCTCGTGCGTAAAGACGATGGTCTGCACATCACCGTTGGCCACGATACATTACCGCTTAACGCACAGCAGCAGGAGAAGGTGGCGCACTACGTCGATAAAGCGGTCTGTTTCGGCATTCGACCTGAGTATGTTCATGTCGCAACGCAGCCGTTTGCGCAAGGCGGCGGTCGGGGCACGCTTATCCGCGTTGAGAATATGGGCCATGAGTTCTTTCTCTACATGCAGGTGGGCGATTTTGAACTGACGGCGCGTATGCCTTCCGATCAGGTGAGGTCGATTCTGGAGGCCGGGCTGAATAGCCAGGTGTGGTTCCGTTTTGAGATGGCGAAATGCCATATTTTTGATGCCGAGAGCGAGTTGAATATTTCACTCTAAGCAAGCGGGAAGAGGTCGCCGTTTAGTGATTAAACGGCGACAACGGCGTTATTTACTGAGCAAGTGCCCCATCTTGGCCGCTTTGGTATCGAGATAGTGGGCATTTTTCGGGTTACGGCCCACGATCAGCGGTACGCGTTCAACGATGTTGATGCCCGCTTTGGTGAGGATCTCAACCTTTTTCGGGTTGTTGGTCAGCAGACGCACGGCGTCCACGCCCAGCAGTTTGAACATATCGGCGCAGAGGGTAAAGTCACGTTCGTCAGCGGCAAAACCAAGCTGGTGGTTGGCCTCAACGGTGTCATAGCCTTGATCCTGCAGCGCGTAGGCGCGAATCTTATTTAACAGACCGATGTTACGGCCTTCCTGGCGATGGTACAGCAGGATCCCACGACCTTCTTCTGCAATGTGAGACAGCGCGGCCTCAAGCTGAAAACCACAGTCGCAGCGCAGACTGAAAAGGGCATCCCCAGTCAGACATTCGGAGTGAACCCGCGACAGCACCGGCGTTTGCCCAGTAATATCACCAAAAACCAGCGCGACATGGTCGTGCCCGGTTGCCAGTTCTTCAAAGCCCACCATCAGGAAATCGCCCCATGGGGTTGGCAGTTTGGCTTCTGCCACACGTTTTAGCTGCATGTGATTCTCCAGATTATGTCAGCGCCATCAGCGCCTTCTGTTTTCCTTATTTTGCCACAACGTGCTTTACTTCACCTAATCATGCGCGGATGACCGTTCGTAAAGCGCACAATTTTGACACTTTATTCTTAACCGGGGCGATGACATTGATGAAAAAAGGAAAAGAGATACAGGCCATGGCAGGACGAACGACGCTCGCCGCGGTCATACTGCTGCTGATGCCCCTGGCCGTTTGGTTTTCAGGCTGGCAATGGCTGCCTGAACCCAGCGGTTGGGGGCTTCATGCGCTCTATGCCATTACTGAAACCGTGACCCAACCCTGGGGGATTATCACGCACCTGCTGCTGTGCGCAGTGGTTATCGGGGTGTTGCGGCCGGGGCGGCGCAATGCGATTATCCTGTTTGCCGTACTGAGTGCGACCGTGATGCTGGGGCAGGGGCTGAAATCGCTGGTGAAAGAACGGGTTCAGGAACCGCGTCCTTTCGTCATCTGGCTTGAAAAAACACAGCAAATTCCCGTTGAGCAGTTCTACACTTTAAAGCGTAAAGAGCGGTCGGCGTTGGTGAAAGAACAGCTGGCGCAACAAAATGATATTCCCGGGTTTTTACGTCATCACTGGCAAAAAGAGACCGGATTCGCGTTTCCCTCTGGCCACACCATGTTTGCGGCGACCTGGGCACTGCTGATTGCTGGCTTGCTGTGGCCGCGACGTCGTATGGTTATCGTAGTCGTCGCGATGGCCTGGGCGATAAGCGTCATGGGCAGCCGTCTGCTACTTGGGATGCACTGGCCGTTGGATCTTATGGTGGCGACGGTAATGTCCTGGCTGCTGGCGACGCTTGCCTGTTGGCTAGTGGAATATCTGTGTGGGCCGCTGAAAAAAGCAGCGTAAACGCGGGCGCGGCGAAGAGAATAACGGGAAAGGGTTGATTTTCATCGGTGTTAACCACAGATCTAAGACTTGCTGTGCGCTTTTCCATTTCGTCGTCGCGGTGAAGATGTTATTTTATAAGGCTGGGTGCGGTGTCGACACTGCCGAAGCCACATAACGGGAAGTCATGTGAAATACCTACTCATTTTCTTATTGGTGTTAGCGATTTTCGTCATTTCGGTGACGCTGGGTGCGCAAAACGATCAACTGGTCACGTTTAACTATTTGCTGGCGCAGGGTGAGTTCCGAATCTCAACGCTGCTGGCGGTGCTGTTCGCCGTAGGTTTTGCCATCGGCTGGCTGGTTTGCGGTCTGTTCTGGCTGCGCGTGCGCGTTTCGCTGATGCGCGCTGAACGTAAAATTAAAAGACTCGAACATCAAATGATGCCAGAGACGGTGGCTCCGGTTGCGCCGGCCGTCCCGGCGGCGAAGGAATAATTACCTATGCTGGAGTTGTTGTTTCTGCTTTTACCTGTAGCAGCAGCCTATGGCTGGTATATGGGGCGCAGAAGTGCACAACAGTCCAAACAGGACGAAGCGAACCGTCTGTCACGTGACTACGTGACAGGGGTGAACTTTCTTTTAAGCAACCAGCAGGATAAAGCGGTTGACCTATTCCTCGATATGCTCAAAGAGGATACTGGCACCGTGGAAGCTCACCTGACGCTGGGCAACCTGTTCCGCTCGCGCGGCGAGGTTGATCGCGCTATTCGCATTCACCAGACGCTGATGGAAAGCGCCTCTCTGACTTACGACCAGCGTCTGCTGGCCGTGCAGCAGCTCGGACGCGACTATATGGCCGCTGGGCTGTATGATCGTGCTGAAGATATGTTCAACCAGCTGGTGGACGAAACTGACTTCCGTGTCAGTGCATTGCAGCAGCTCCTGCAAATCTACCAGGCGACCAGCGACTGGCAAAAAGCGATTGATATCGCTGAACGGCTGGTGAAGCTCGGAAAAGACAAGCATCGTGGTGAGATTGCGCATTTCTGGTGCGAGCTGGCGCTGCAGCAGATGGGCAACGATGAACTTGATAAAGCCATGTCGTTGCTCAAACGCGGTGCGGCAGCCGACCCGTCCAGCGCGCGCGTCTCCATCATGATGGGGCGGGCATGGATGGCTAAAGGTGATTATGCCAAAGCCATGGATAGCCTCTTGAGGGTGATCGAGCAAGATAAAGAGCTGGTCAGTGAAACCCTTGAGATGCTGCAAACTTGCTATCAACAGCTTGGCAAAGATAAAGAGTGGGAACATTTCCTTCAGCGCTGTGTCGAGGAAAACACCGGCGCCACGGCGGAGCTGATGCTCGCTCAGGTTATGGAGCACAGTAAAGGTGGCGAAGCGGCCCAAACCTACGTCACCCGCCAGCTACAGCGTCACCCAACGATGCGCGTGTTCCACAAACTGATGGACTACCACCTCAACGAGGCGGAAGAAGGGCGCGCCAAAGAGAGCCTGATGGTGCTGCGCGATATGGTTGGCGAACAGGTGCGCAGTAAGCCGCGCTATCGCTGCCAGAAGTGTGGCTTTACCGCCTATACCCTTTACTGGCACTGCCCGTCATGCCGCTCATGGTCGACCATTAAACCTATTCGCGGGCTGGACGGTCAGTAATTTCTAAAAAATCGCCCACTTAGTTACAACATACTTTAATTTCCCCTTCGTTCATCCCTCGGCATTGTGCCTGCACGGTCACGCAGGTAGAATGCTGCCCGTTTACCTTTTCCGCACCCCGCGTGCCCATCAATAAGAAGGTCCAGTCATGTCCGTTGCTTCATCTTCTTCTCGTGTTGCCATCTCCTCTCCTGTTGTCGTTGCCCTTGACTACGATAATCGCGATAAAGCGCTTGCCTTTGTTGATCGCATTGATCCGCGTGACTGCCGCTTAAAAGTGGGCAAAGAGATGTTTACGCTATTTGGGCCGCAGTTTGTTCGTGACCTGCAGCAGCGTGGCTTTGAGATTTTCCTGGATCTGAAATTCCACGATATCCCGAATACCGCGGCGCATGCCGTTGCAGCGGCAGCGGACCTTGGCGTCTGGATGGTAAACGTGCACGCTTCCGGTGGTGCCAGAATGATGACTGCGGCACGCGAAGCGCTGACGGCGTTTGGTGCCGATGCGCCGCTGCTGATTGCGGTCACCGTGCTGACCAGCATGGAATCCAGCGACCTGTTGGACCTGGGTATCGCACTGACGCCGGCAGAGTACGCTTTGAAGCTAGCAACTCTGACCAAAAACTGTGGCCTGGACGGTGTCGTTTGCTCCGCACAGGAAGCAGTACGCTTCAAGCATGAGCTGGGGCAGGCATTCAAACTGGTCACGCCGGGCATTCGCCCAACCGGCAGCGAGGCAGGCGACCAGCGTCGTATTATGACGCCAGAGCAGGCGCTGGAGGCCGGGGTGGACTATATGGTGATTGGTCGTCCGGTCACCCAATCAGCGGACCCGGCGAAAACCCTGCGTGATATTAATGCATCTCTGAATCTGGGGGCGTAATGAGCGACAATAATAGCCGTCTGGTCTATTCGACGGAAACCGGACGTATCGATGAGCCAAAAGCGGCGGTAGTTCGCCCGAAAGGCGACGGCATCGTCAGGATCCAGCGTCAGACCAGCGGGCGTAAAGGGAAGGGCGTGTGCCTGATAACCGGTATCGATCTGAACGACGATGAGCTGACCAAACTTGCCGCCGAGCTCAAAAAGAAATGCGGCTGTGGCGGCGCGCTGAAAGATGGCGTGATTGAAATTCAGGGCGACAAGCGCGATTTGCTTAAAACGCTGCTGGAAGCCAAAGGGATGAAGGTCAAGCTGGCAGGCGGCTGAAACGCTATCTCAAAGACGACCTAACACCGTGCCCTCTCCCCTTTGGTGAGAGGGCACGAGACGGTGCAGCCCGGGCGAGCGCATGCGACCCCGGAAATGCTTCCAACCCTCACCGTCAAATAAAAAGGGCCCCGATTCTCATCGGAGCCCTGATATTCGTATTACGGATTATTTCCCGACCTGGTGGCCGATAATCCCACCTACCGCCGCGCCACCCAGCGTACCCAGCGCGCTACCGTCGGTTAACACAGCACCACCGATTGCGCCAGCACCGGCACCCAGCGCGGTATTACGGTCACGTTTGGACCAGTTAGAACATGCACTCAGAGACATTACCAGCGTCACCGCTAAAACAGCAGCAGTCATTTTTTTCATTGAAGTCATTTTTTTCTCCTGAATATTCTATCCACGGAAAAAGCCCTTTTATTATAGCAATAGCCAGAAGTATTCAGTGCGTATTCCGTGAAGCTTGTTGCGCAGGTTGTAAATTGGGTGCTAAAAGTCACGCAAGTGATAGTTACTTCCTGTTATATCGCTAACATCAATTTTACGATTTTGTGATGTTATCGACAGGTAAAAAGTCTTAATTCAGGGGTAGGATAAGTCTCATAGCGAGACGGGATTCATGACGGTGCGGGAATAGAAGGGAACCCGACGCCAGCAGGCATCGGGTGGGGGGTTAAGGCCGTTGGACGATGTTGACGGTCAACCCGGTCTGCTCAAGCTGCAGTTGTTTTTCCGTGGATAAATTATCGTCGGTAATCACCCGGTTGAAATGGTTCATCGGACCGAGCGCATACGGATGGATAGCCCCAAATTTTGAACTATCGGTTAGCACAATCGCTTCGCTGCCTTTTTCCAGTACGGCGTTGACGATATCGGCGCGCATCATATCCCGACCGGTAAAACCGGTTTCAGGCTGCCAGCCGTCAATCCCAATAAATGCTTTGCTGAAATGGACCTGCTGAATGTACTGACGCGTCAGTGGGCCCACCATGCTTTCGCTCTTTTTCTGATAGATGCCACCCAGTAGGATCACCTCTCCCGGCGTCTCTTTCAGCAGGTGTGCGATATAGCTGCTGACGGTGATAATGGTGATATCCGGCTGCTTTGCCAGTTCGCGCGCGAGCAGCGCGTTGCTGCTGCCGTTTTCGATAAATACCGTTTCCCCCGGGCGCACCAACGAGGCGGCAAACTCCGCGAGCTCACGTTTGAGGGCGAAGTTGTTCATCATGCGCGTTTCCACGTCCTCGCTGTCCAGCGGAACGGCGAATCCATGGGTTCGTCTCAGGTAGCTCTGCTTCTCCAGCAGATTCAGATCCTGACGGATGGTCACTTCCGAAACGCCGGTCATTTTCGCCAAATCGGCGACGCTCATCCGGCCCTTATCGATAACCAACTGTAAAATGGTTTGCTGTCGGGAATTCATAATCAATGCATCAATTTTTCAAGGCGAGGGCGGTCTCGTGATTAAACCACCGCTCGCAGGGCGAATGGTGTCAGATTTCCCACGGGGATTTTGGCTGACCTGTTCTGCTGTCGCGTTCGTCTGCTGCGTATGCCAGCAATTCCGCTTTTAATATTTCCAGATTATTGATTGCGGAATGGGTGTCGCCGCCAACCAGAATATCAAGTACGGTATCAATACGTTGGGCTACCTGACGCGCATCGAGCTCGGACATAGTGGGATCCTGTTGATAAATTCGATTGAAATCAATGATGCAAAATTTACCGACAAAAGAGAAGTGAAAAAATAGCTTAGCTTATAACCCCGGATGCTCAGTCAACCAGCGCTCAAGTTCGGCGACGGGCATCGGGCGCGCAAAGAGGTAGCCCTGCCGCTCATCCACGCCATGTAGCTTAAGGAATGCATCGTCGGCAGCATTCTCCACGCCCTCGGCGATAATATTGAGGTTCAGCGCGCGGGCGACGGCAATAATTGCCAGCACCAGCGATTGGGAAACCGAACGGTCGTGGACGCTCTGGACGAAAATATGATCCAGCTTGATGGTATCAATAGGAAAGCGCGCCAGTTGCGACAGCGATGAATAACCGGTACCAAAATCGTCGAGGTGAATCTGAGCGCCCAGCGAGCGGAATTGTTCGATAACTTCCAGCGCCTGTTCAGCGTTATCAATCAGGCAGCTTTCGGTGAGCTCAATATCAATTGGGCACTGCTCGAATCCCTGTGCGCGTAGCGCCTGCTTCAGGTCGCTGAAAATAGAATAGTCGACAAGCTGACGGGCAGAGACGTTTACCGCCACGCGCAGATGAATGCCCCGGTCTCGCCACTGCGCGACCTGACGAATCGCGTCCAGCATCACGCAGCGACCGAGCGGCACGATAAGCCCCGACTCCTCGGCGTAAGCGATAAAATCCATCGGCGGAATAAGCCCCCGCTCCGGCGAGTTCCAGCGCACTAAGGCCTCCAGGCTGCGTACTTCGCCGTCTAAGCTCACTTTCGGCTGATAGTAGATAACCAGTTGATCGCACTGCAACGCTTTACGCAGATTGGTATCCAGCCACAGATATTCGAAAACTCGCAGATTCATTTCGGGTTTAAATACGCTAAATCTCCCGCGGCCGCTCTCTTTGGCTGTGTACATCGCGGTGTCCGCATTACGAATCAGGCTCTCCTTGTCCTCGCCGTGCTGTGGAGCGATAGAAATGCCCAACGAGCATCCGCTGTAGACTTCAATCAGGCCGATACGAAAAGGGTCGCGCAGGCGGGTTAACACCCGCGACGCCATGGCCTCCAGTTCGCTCTGCGAGGTTTGCGTCGCCAGAACGATAAACTCATCGCCGCCGAGGCGGGCGAGAGTCTGGTTCTCTTCCAGGCAGCTTAGAATCGACAGCGCCACGGACTGTAGTAGCTGATCGCCAAAGACGTGTCCGTAGGCATCGTTGACCTTCTTGAAATTATCCAGATCGAAGTAGACCAGGCCAATTTGTTCCTCGGGCTGGCGGGTTTCAATGGCGCTACCGATAAGCTCATTGATGGCGTGGCGATTCGGCAGCCCGGTGATGGTGTCGGTATTGGCCAGTACCCGCAGTCGCTCCTGCGCTTTGCGCTCCTCGGTAATATCGGTGCCCGAACAGATAAGGTAGATCTCGTTCTTACCGCTGCCGCTGTGGACAAAACGGTTACGGAACAAAAACAGGCGCGGGCCTTTGCGCGTTTTTATCCAGCGCTCAACCTCATAAGGGCCGCCGTTGCTAAAAAAACGGCTGACGTTTTCCCGCGCGGCGGCGGCTTCCGGCGCGGACATAAAAAGCTCAAATGCGGTTTTGCCGATAACATCCTGCTCTTTCACGCCGGTGTACTCTTCGCACAGGCGATTGAAGCGCTGAATTTTACCGTCACGGTCGAGAATGACGATGACCGCATTAGCCTCTGAGACCACCTGCTCAGCAAACAGTAGCCCCTGTAACAGGTCGCGGGCGACGGAGGAGGTATCAAACCATGACGAAGCGGTACCGGCCCATTCGCTACAGTTCACCTTACGCCCAATCAGATGTACGGGAACGTCATAACCGTTGAGTTGGATATTGACCGCGACGCTTGAGGTGGTCACGCTCATGGTATGAATGCGTTGGGCATTTTCTTGGCTTAGCGGAATGGCCAGATCGGAGCCAGCATCGGGATCGATGCTCAGATACAGGGTGGGATCGGTTCGTGACAAACGCCAGTAAAGACTGGTTTCGCTGTGGTTTGGGTCGAGCAGATTTTGTGCCAGAGACTTCACCATGCGTGCTCCTCATACACCTGCGATCGAATAGGTCCGAATCCAATGCCATGATATTCAGTGTGATCGTTTTTTGAAAATTCGCGTAGAAAAAAGAGGGTAGTACTGGGCGGAAGGGATATTCCACGTTGGCCGGATAAGCGAAGCGCCATCCAGCGGCGTACCGCTTTCACTGAGCAGCGCCCAAAAAAAACGGCCCCCGAAGGAGCCGTTTAGCACGTATCTCAGAAATCTTACGCCGCAGGGCGAGTAATCACGCTACGTGTTTCCATGCGCACTTCAGCGATGGTCACATCAATCACATCAGTGACCTTGTAAACCACTTCGCCTTTGATCTGCACGGTACCACTTTCCTGGCTACACACCATCTCATCACGCACAGCGTGCAGGAACGGTGCCGGGATAAAGGCAACTGCGCCGTTATCCACCAGACGCACGCGCATACCGCCGCGGCTAACGTCAATAATCTCCGCCGCAAAGCGCGTGTCTTTACCCGCCTGCGGGCTCAGATAACGCGCATACAGCCAGTCAGCAACGTCGCGTTCCGCCATACGGTTCAGACGACGGCGTTCGGCCATCTGCACGGTCACATCATCCTGAGGACGCGGCGCGCTTTCGCCTTTGATAATCGCTTTCAGCAGGCGATGGTTCACCATGTCACCGTATTTACGGATCGGTGAGGTCCAGGTTGCGTACGCCTCCAGACCTAAGCCGAAGTGTGGACCCGGCTCAATGCTGATTTCAGCGAATGACTGGAAGCGACGAATACGGCTATCGAGGAAACCAGAAGGCTGAGCGTCGAGCTCGCGGCGCAGCTTGCAGAAACCTTCCAGGGTCAGCACTTCAACCGGATCGACGTGAACGTCGTGGGTTTTCAGCAGCGCAGCCAGCGCTTCGGTATTGTCAGGAGCAAAGCCGGTGTGGACGTTATAAATACCAAAGCCCAGTTTGTCGCGCAGCACGCGAGCGGCGCAGATGTTTGCCGCAATCATTGACTCTTCAACGATACGGTTAGCAATGCGGCGCGGCTCTGCGACGATATCCAGCACTTCGCCTTTCTCACCCAGCACAAAGCGGTAGTCAGGACGGTCTTTGAACACCAGCGCGTGGGTTTTACGCCATTCGCTGCGAACCTGGCAAACGCGTTGCAGCAGGGTAATCTGACGCGCGATAGCATCGCTCTGCGGTTTCCAGTCGCCGGTATTTTCCAGCCAGTTGGAAACGTCGTCATAAACCAGTTTGGCTTTTGATTCGATGTTAGCGGCGAAGAACTCAATGTTGTCTTCGATGGTGCCGTCGGCCGCCAGCGTCATGCGGCAAGCCAGTACCGGGCGAACCACTTCCGCGCGCAGCGAGCAGAGGTCGTCGGACAGCTCGCGCGGTAGCATCGGAATGTTGAAGCCCGGCAGATAGTTGGTGAAGGCGCGAATTTTCGCGGCATCGTCCAGCTTGCTGCCTTCAACGATCCATGCGGTCGGGTCGGCAATCGCGACGGTCAGCAGCAGCTTGCCGTCAGCGGCTTCTTCCACAAACAGCGCATCGTCCATATCTTCGGTGCTGGCGCTGTCGATGGTAACGAAGTCGAGGGCCGTCAGGTCGCGACGCTCCAGACCTTCGTCCTGCATTTCGGTGGCCACGCCGTTTGGCGCTTCTTTTTCCAGGTTATGACGGGCGAGCGTTACCCACCACGGCACAAAGTGGTCGTCACCAAAGGTGATGAATTTGGTCAGCTCGGCGTAGAAACTACGATCGCCTTTCAGCGGATGACGGCGCATTTCAGCAACGGCCCAGTCACCCTCTTTGAAATCGTGTGTGACACCGCGGTCAGCGCGGCATGGAATGGCATCTTTTAACAGAGGATGATCGGGAACGATAGACAGTCTGTCATCCTTGCGGTGCACTTTCCCGACAAAACGCGTCAGGAACGGCTCAACCAGTTCTTCCGGTTCGGCGCTCTCTTTCTCTTTTTCGGAGTGAATGACCGCGATAATACGGTCGCCGTGCATCACTTTTTTCATCTGCGGCGGCGGAATAAAATAGCTTTTCTGCGCGTCGACCTCGAGGAAACCGAAACCTTTATCCGTGGCTTTTACGACCCCTTCCGCACGCGGCGTCTGGGAGTGAAGTTGCTGTTTTAGCTGCGCGAGCAGCGGGTTGTCCTGAAGCATATTGATCTATTTTCGTGGCCAAAAGAGCGGCTGACATTTTTACGCGAATCTATAGGTTGCAGCAAGCGCTCTTTCACCCTTTTACGCAACTTGTTGTGCGCTACTCAGTGCTATTCGCAGGCGGTTTAGCCAGCCGCAGAGTGCGCTCCAGGCAAGCAGTGTGATGGCATCCGGAACGGAAAGTCCCTGCTCGGCAAGGGGCGTTAGCTGCGCGGCGCTAAAACGGTCCGGTGCGCGGGTCAAAAGCTGGGTTGCCTGGGCGACAGCGCGCTCGCAGGGATGGTGGTGACTCCAGGCCTGAATGGCGCGTTCACCATTACGCACCGCGTCCGGCAAGCCGTTCGCGCCTTGCCATTGACCGCTGTAATAGTGAAAACAGCTGGCGCTGCCGTTGATGCGGGCAGGGATCAGCGATGCCAGCGGCTGTAGCGGGTGCGCGAAGGTGAGGGCGTCGATAAGCTCACCCAATCCCTCCAGCAGGGTCTCCTCGGCTATTAGCGCGTCTGCCAGCGAGGTTAGCTCGGGTACATGCTGCCAGCGTGCCAGCACGTCACCCTGCGTCGTATTGGCCTGATGCGGTACGGTGCTGACAAAGTCGGTATGCCACGGCGCGCTTTCACTCTGGAAGCGATCCGCATCGGCATCTTCCTGTACCGGCATGCCGGGGATCCAGCGAACCGGGAAACCGAGCTGGGCCTGGAAAATAGCGATAACGCGTGCCTGGAAACCGACGAAGCCGACCACCTGATTAATCAGAATAATATCGTGCGCGGTAAGCCCCACCTCATCCAGTTGCTGGCGCTCGCGCGGGGTGATCACCGACGGTGAGCTGGCGAGCTGCCGGGCATACTGGGTAATTTGCGCCAGCCGGTGGTTGCTCTCGCGCGATGAATCTGGCCCCGGCAGCGGCGCTAAACGCGCGGCGTAGTGATTGCACAGCCGCTGCACGCCGGTGACCTGCGCGACGGTGAGTGCGGTGCTCAGACGGTCGTAGGCGCTGAAGGTGCGCAGGCGGTTAACGGTGACCGCATCCGGGAATAACGTTTGGGCAAAGGTGCGGGCGAGGTGTAACCAGCGCTGATTGGCGCTGTAGAGGGCGTCGGGTAACGAGAGATCCAGTAAAAAACGGTCGTCAACGTGTGCGGCTTCAGGAACCAGCGGCATCACGTCGCTGTGTTGGGCTCTCGACTGGGTTTCGTGATACCAGTGGCTTTTGCCGTAAACGCGGCGTGGCTCCATGGATATTCCTTGATCTATAGGTGGCGAGCCGGCGGGTATTGAGAAGGTGTTGCCGGATCGTTATAGGTAAATATCCTGGCGCATGCGTGACGAGGGAGAAAATATTGTTCGGTGATAATTAATAACTGGCTGGAATAACAGAGGCGTAAGAAGGGAAAAATCGTAGCCCGGCCGAACGCAGTGACGCCGGGGAAAACCCCGGAGTCGGCGTAAACGCCTCGTCCGGGCTACGGGTCTACAGTTCCAGTTCGTTCATCGCGGCAATGCTGAAACCGCCATCAACATGAACGACTTCTCCGGTGATCCCGGCGGAAAGGTTCGAGCACAGGAAGGCGGCGGAATTACCCACGTCTTCGATAGTCACGGTGCGACGAATCGGCGTGACCGCTTCGCAGTGCGCCAACATTTTTCGGAAATCCTTGATGCCGGAGGCGGCAAGCGTACGAATCGGGCCTGCAGAAATCGCATTCACGCGTACGCCTTCCGGGCCCATGGCGTTCGCCATATAGCGCACGTTAGCTTCAAGAGAGGCTTTTGCCAGACCCATCACGTTGTAGTTCGGGATTGCACGCTCCGCGCCCAGGTAAGAGAGGGTCAGCAGGGCAGAACCGGGGTTTAGCATGCTGCGGCAGGCTTTTGCCATCGCCACAAAGCTGTAGGCGCTGATGTCGTGGGCGATTTTAAAACCTTCGCGGGTCACCGCGTTGACGTAATCCCCGTCCAGTTGATCCGCCGGGGCAAAACCGATGGAGTGGACGAAACCGTCAAACGTCGGCCAGACTTTTGCCAGCTCGCTGAACAGGGACTCAATGCTTGTATCTTCCGCTACGTCGCACGGCAGGACGATGCTGGAATCTAGCGAAGCGGCGAACTCTTCCACGCGACTTTTCAATTTGTCGTTCTGGTAGGTAAAGGCCAGCTCGGCCCCTTCGCGCTGCATCGCCTGAGCGATACCATAGGCGATGGAAAGCTTGCTCGCCACGCCCGTAATCAGAATACGTTTACCGGAAAGAAAACCCATCGTGTTCATCCTTCTATTCAGTGTTAGCGGTCTTTACGCCAGGCGTCTGCGGTCAACGCCTCGCCGAAGTGGCCCGCAATCAGACGTTTGGTTAAATCGTGCAGCGGGGAGGCCAGCACGTCGGCGGTACTGCCGCGCTCGACCACTTCGCCCTGGTGCATCACCAGCACCTGGTCGCTGATGTGCTTCATCATCCCCAAATGCTGGGTCACGTAGATATAAGAGATCCCCTGTTTCTCCTGCAGCTCCAGCATCAGGTTCACCAGCTGCGAACGCATCGACATATCCAGCGAGGCCAGCGCTTCGTCGCAGATAATCACCTTTGGGCGCAGGATCAGCGCGCGGGCCAGACCCAAACGCTGTTTTTGCCCCGGTGCCAGCATGTGCGGGTAGTAGCTGACGTGGTCCGGCAGCAGGCCGACCAGGCGTAGGGTGTCGATAATTTGTTTGCGGCGCGCTTCTGGCTCGAGATCGGTATTAAGACGCAGCGGGAAATCGAGGATCTGCGAAATACGCTGACGCGGGTTCAGCGAGGTGCTCGGATCCTGGAAGATCATGCGGATACGCTGGCTGCGGAACGAGTAGTCACCGAACTCCAGCGGATGATCGTCAATCAGCAGCTCGCCGGTGGTCGGTTCCACCATGCCCGCCAGCATTTTCGCCAGCGTGGATTTACCGGAACCGTTCTCGCCAATAATCGCCAGCGTCTGCTTTTCGCGCAGGGTAAAGCTCAGCGGCTTCACCGCCTGCAGCGTCTGACGATGGAACCATCCGGTACGATAGCGAAAGGTCTTACTCAGATTGCGTACTTCAAGCAAGGTTTCGACCATTTCACTCTTTCTCCATGTTCAGCGGGAAATGACAGGCGAACAGGTGGTTCTTCGCACCCGTCAGGCGCGGGGTTTCAATACATTTACGCTGGGCGTAAGGGCAGCGTGGCCCCAGACGACAGCCCATCGGCAATTGTTCCAGCAGCGGGATCGCGCCAGAGAGCGTATTCAGGCGGCTTTTATGCGGCATCGAACGGCCAAAGTCTGGAATCGCGCGGATCAACGCCTGGGTATACGGATGATGTGGAATAGTCACCAGCTCTTCGCTCGGTGCGCTTTCCACCGTCTGCCCGCAGTACATGACGTTAATTTTATCCGCCCAGTGGGTCAGCATCTGCAAATCATGGGAGATAAGCAAAATGGTGGTGTTGTTGTTCTGGTTAAGGCCGGTCAGCAGGCGGAAGATCTGCGCCTGAGTGGTCGGCTCCATGGCGTTGGTCGGCTCATCGGCAATCAGCAGACGCGGCTGATTGGCCAACGCGATGGCAATCATCACTTTCTGACATTCCCCTTCGGTGAGTTCATAGGGGAAGCTGCGCATCGCGTCTTTATGATCTTTGATCCCCACGCGGTGCAGCAGTTCGATGGCGCGGCGCTTACGCCAGCCCAGTCGTTGCCACCAGTGGCCTTTGAAGGTCCAGCCGGGGATGTTCTGCATCAGCTGTTCGCCAATGCGCTCGGAGGGGTCAAGACAGGACTGCGGCTCCTGGAAAATCATCGATACGTTGTGGCCGACCAGCTTGCGGCGTTCGCGGTTAGACAAGCGCAGCAGGTCGATATCATCAAAGCGCATACGGTCTGCGGTCACGCGCCAGTTGTCTTTGGTGACGCCGCAAATGGCTTTGGCAATAAGGCTTTTGCCTGAACCGGATTCGCCAACCAGGCCGCGAATTTCACCCTCGGCCATGGTCATACTGACGCGGTCAACGGCCTTCACCCAGCCTTCGTTGGTCTTAAATTCAATGGTTAAATTGCGAATATCAAGTAACGGCATTATTCCACCCCCGCATTGATGGCGCGGCGAATACCGTCGCCCAGCAGGTTAACCAGCAGCACGCTTATCATAATGGCCGCACCCGGCAGCATTACCGTCCACGGTGCGACGTAGATAAGTTCCAGCGCATCGCCCAGCATCGCTCCCCATTCTGGCGAAGGCAGTTGAGCGCCCAGGTCAAGGAAGCCCAGCGCGGCGATATCCAGAATGGCCATCGACAGCGCACGGGTAATCTCAGTTACAAGGCCCGCGGCGATGTTTGGTAAAATCGCAAACCACAGAATGTTCAGTGTAGAAGCGCCGTCGAGGCGGGCGGCAATCACGTAATCACGCTCCAGCTCATCGTGAACCATGCTGTAAATCGAGCGTACCATACGCGGCAGCAGCGCCAGCCAGACGGCAAACATCGCATGCGACAGATGCGGGCCAGCAAAAGCCACCACGATAATCGCCAGCAGCAGCGATGGAATGGAGAGCAGGGTGTCGAGAATATGGTTCAGCATGGCTGAACGCAGCCCGTGGGTCGACCCGGCGAAAGCACCGAGCAGCAGGCCAAACGCGGTTGCTCCCAGCGTTACCACAAAGGCACCACCAACGGTAGGTGCCGCGCCGCTCAACAGACGGCTTAACACATCACGGCCCAGATCGTCGGTGCCGAGGAAGAACGACACTTCGCCGTAGCGCGACCATGATGGCGGCAGCAGTTGGTAGCCGAGGAACTGCTGGTCGATACCGTAGGGGGCAAACCAGCCGCCGAACACGCACAGCAGCACCAGCCCGATACAGCCGTAAAAGCCAATCATCGCGGTGGTATCGCCGTAGAACTTACGCCAGACGGTGCGCAGGGCACCCGGCGGGCGCTTCTCGAGATAGACGCTATCGTAAGGCATACCATTCCTTATGTTTCAGCGGGTTAGCCATAGCACCCAAAATATCGGAGATCACGTTGACGATGATAACCAGCGCGCCAATCACCATGACCCCGGCGGAAATCGCCGCGTAGTCCTGCTGGCGGATGGCGTTAATCATCCAGCGCCCCAGGCCCGGCCAGCTAAAGACCATTTCGGTGATCATCGCCAGCGTCAGCATGGTGGAAAATTGCAGCCCCAGACGCGGGATAACCGGCGGCAGGGCGTTATGGAGTACGTGGCGACGCAGAATGGTCAGACGCGAAACCCCGCGGGTTGCCGCCGCTTTCACGTAGTTGGTGTCGTACACCGCGATGGTGCTGATACGCATCAGACGCACCACTTCGGTGGTGGGCGCTACCGCCAGCGTGAGCACCGGCAGCACCATATGGCGCAGGGCGCTGATGATCATCTCATGTCGCCACGGCGAGTCGGAAAGCCAGGCATCAATCAGCGCGAATCCGGTGACGTTTTTCACTTCGTACAGCAGGTCAAAGCGCCCGGAAACCGGCAGCCAGCCCAGCGTCAGCGAGAAGAAGAGGGTCAGCAGCAGTGCCAGCCAGAAAACCGGAATAGAGAAGCCCAGCAGCGCAAAGAAGCTGATGACTTTATCCTGCCACTTGTTGCGGGTGATTCCCGCCAGCATGCCGATAGGAATACCCACCAGCAGGGCGAAGCCAAACGCCAGAATGCACAGTTCCATGGTCGCCGGAAACACCTGGCGAAGCTGCTCGGAAATCGGCTGGCCGTTGATGCTGGAGACGCCAAAGTCCCAGTGCATGACGCTTTCAAACCAGAATACCCAGGCGTTCCACAGCGAGGCACCTTGCAGCGGCGCGTGCGGCGTAAAATAGCTCAGGCTGAAGCCGACGAAGGTCAGGAAAAAGAGCGTAACCAGCAGCAGCAACAGGCGACGAAGCGTGAAAATAATCATGGTTTCTGCACCTTCTCTTCTTTTTCCCGCGACACGCCAGCAAACGAGGCGTTACCAAACGGACTCAGCACCAGGCCTTTCATATCGTAACGGTAGGCCTGCAGACGCAGCGAAGAAGCCAACGGCAGCACCGGCAGTTCGCGCGCGAGGATCTGTTGGGCTTCATCATAGGCATCAATGCGCGACGCAAGCTGTTGGGAGTCCAGCGCCCGGCGCAGTACGCTGTCAAACTCACGGTTACACCAGTGGGACAGGTTGGTCTGCGAGTTGATAGCCGCGCAGCTCAACAGCGGACGGAAGAAACTGTCCGGGTCATTACTGTCGGTGGCCCAGCCGGAGAGCGTCAGGTCGTGGTTCATGTCCATCAGCCGCGCTTCCTGGAAGCGACCTTCAACCGGCACGATCACCACCTTGACGCCAATCTGAGCCATATCTGCCTGAATCAGCTCAGCGGTTTTCAGCGGGCTCGGGTTCCAGGCCTGTGAACTGGTTGGCACCCACAGATGCAGGGTCAACTTCTGGAGACCCAGAGCCTCAAGGCGTCGGCGCGCTTCCTTCGGGTTGTATTCGGTAATCTTAGCTTCGTTATCGTAAGCCCAGGAGGCACGCGGCAAAATTGAGGCTGCCGTTTCCGCTGTACCGTAGTAGATGGACTGCATCAGACGCTGGTTGTTGATGGCGAGCGACAGGGCGTGACGCACTTCAGGGTTATTCAGCGGCGGTTTGTCGGTATTAAACGCCAGGTACGCGATGTTCATCCCCGGGCGCAGCGTCAAACGCAGGCGCGGATCGTCGCGCAGAATGGTCAACTGGCTGGCGGCAGGCCAGGCCAGCACGTCGCATTCGCCGGTCAGCAACTTGGATAAACGTCCGGTTCCGCCGGAGCCTAAATCCACGACCACCTGCGGCATCAGCGGCGTACCGCGCCAGAATTTCGGGTGACGCTGTAAGCGGATGAACTGACCCGCCTGGTATTCATCAAGCTGGAAAGGCCCGGTACCGACCGGCTGGCGGTCGAGCAGCTCCTGGTGATCCTGTTTGGTGAGCTTGTTAGCGTACTCGGCGGACATGACGGACGCATAGTGGGTCGCCAGATGCCACAGGAATGACGCATCCGGACGGGTTAGGCGGAACTCCACGGTGCGGTTATCGAGCTTACGCACGCTCTGCACGCTATCGGCAAATTGTAGGCTGTCGAAGTAAGGGAAAGCGCCGCCGTTGACGTTATGCCACGGATGGTTGCGGTCGAAAATGCGCTCAAAGGTAAACACAACATCGTCGGCGTTCAGCGCACGCGTCGGCGTAAACCAGCGGGTGGTCTGGAACTGCACATTGTTGCGCAGATGGAAACGGTAGGTCGCGCCGTTGTCCAGTACCTCCCAGCTTTCGGCAAGCTCAGGGACCAGGCGATAGGTGTATGGGTCAACGTCCAGCAGACGATCGTAAAGTTGAGCCGCCAGCGTGTCGACGATAAGCCCGCTGCTCGCCTTTTGCGGGTTGAAGGTGTTGACCTGCCCGCTGACACAGTAGACAAATCCGCTGTCGCGAATATCGGCGCGAGGGGAATCGAGCGGTTGCGGTGCGGCAATCGCCTGGCCGCAAAGTAGCCCCAACGCGGCGAGGAAGGATGACAAATTCAGGCGCATAGTTTCGTTATATTTTCGATTGTTCTGCAAAGTGTATCGCACTTACGGCTACCAGGTACAAATCTCTACGTGCAACTGCTTTAAAAGTCATCAAATCAGTGGGGTTAACTCATATAACACCAGCGCATTGCTCTCCAGCGCCTCAACCACCTGCCAATTTTCTTCTACGTTTTCTTCACGAACGCTGAGCGCCGGCCGGGTTTTGTGGACAAGCCAGGTCCAGGTCTCTTCATCCGGGCCGCTGCTGCTGTCGATAGCATCAAGGTAGGGAAAGAGCGCGCCGTTCAACTGATCGAACAGGTGTCGTTTGATTTTCCATTTGCCGTGTAATGGCTGAAGCGCGACCGGATACTGCTGACGAAAACGCTGAATAAACGCCTCTTCGCTTGAGAGCCACGGGTTAAATACTACCGGGTTACGTAGCAGCAGCTGATAGCGCCCGTGGTGATGCAGCAGCAGGATGTTTTTATCGTTGACCAGCACATCACCCCGTAAACGGTGCCACAGCCAGAGTACCCAGAAAATAGGCCGGGGAAGCCCATGATGGTAGTACAGCGCCAGGCTTGAGGTATCAAACGTGCCGTTGCTGCGCGCTTCACCCTGCTGACTAGAATTGAGCCAGAAACCGGTGAGCTGCACCTGTTCGGCGAGGCCAAGCAGGTTGTTCATCAACAGTGCGCCACGGAAGAACTCGCCGTTAGTGCGTCTGGTTGACCCGGTCAGAGTGTTCCACGACAGCAGCCATAAAGGTAACGCAAGGTGATGTTGTCGCAGGGCGCGCTGAATCTGGCGCACTTTCTCAACCGGATAGCTTTCGGCAGCGGAAAGCCGGGGGCCGTCAAAAGACTGCTGCTGGAAACGCTCATTGGCGTTTGCCGAACAGGCGAGAAAATCGGCCTCTTTTAACAACGGCGAAGTGATAATGGCATCATCAACGATGCCGTCTTCGGCCATGGTAAAACGGTGCCAGATTCCAAGTAACGAGTCAGGCGATAACGCTCGGATGGCCGCTTTCTGCTGCGCCCAGACCTCCTTGCTTGCCTGCGGCGACCAGTGCCAGACGAACTGCCAGCTGGCAAGCGTCGACGGTGGAAAATGCTGGGCGGCGAGGGATAAAAACTGGCGCAGCAGATCCGGACGGGTGGTCAGGCTGGTATGCAACAGTACGCGCCAGCCCATACGAGACAGAAATGTGAAGACCTGCTGTAGGTTGTACCAGCAGGCATAGCCCACCATTTGCGGATCGTCCCAGCCATCGCTGAACAGACGGCTGCTGAGAAACGGCTCGTTAATATCAATGCCGGCGATGGGTATTTGCACATGCAGCGCCAGCAGCGACTGGCGAACGTCGTCGCGCAGTAAATCATCCAGTTCGCGAAGCGTAATAATTATTTCGCTACGGCGCAGTGGCACACGGCGTGCGGGCAGCGTATTCAACGCAATCTGTCGAGGCTGTGAGTGGTGCTGGAGCGGTGGCGGGTTATCCCACGCTGCCGTGCTTGTATGATTAAGCAGGGCATAGAGCGTTTCCGCGGCAACCGGCAGTGTGCGGTCCGGCAGGATTTCTCGCGGGCGGCTGCGGCTTTGGGGCGTTGTCTGTTGGCGAAACTGACGGGGCGTCATGCCGTGGCGACGCTTAAACAGGTCGCTCATCACTCGGGCGCTGGCAAAGCCCTGTTGTTGAGCAATGCGCTGGACCGGCAGGGCGGTTGTCAGCAGCAGCTCGGCGGATTTCTCCAGGCGCAGTGCGGTAATGAACTGCATAAAACTGACGCCCACTTCTTTATGAAACAGGCGAGAGAGCCAGGCTTCGGACACCCGCTCGGCGCGCGCAATTTCAGCAAGTGACAGTCGTTGGGTGTACTGCGATTCAATTCGGGCCACCACCTGGCGAATACGATGGCTCCAGGCCGCTTCGCTGTGTGGCGTGCTGGATTGGCGCGGCTGTTGGAAATGGGTGGCCAGCAGTTGGGCAATTTCGCAAAGCCAGCGGTTGGCTTCCAGCCGTGAGTGCGTTTCATGGTTGGTGAGATGGGTGATGAGCAACTGGCGCATCAGTGAACAAAGTCGGGCTTCATGTGTCAGCGAGGCATGCGGCTGGGCGGTTATCTGGTAATCAAAACCGAAAAAATGGGCATCCATCCGCGTCAGCCAGTTAGCGGCAACGGTCAGCGTCATCAGCGTATTGGGTTGTTCGCTGACAAGGCTCCACCGTTGATTGGGATTGACGATAGCGAGCGCCCCGTCCAGCAGGCGACGAGTGCCATTGCTGGTCTCCAGCGTCACATCGCCCTGAAGCACCCACAGCAGGGCGAGTGCAGGCTGCTCCTCGTGAGTCTGATGACGGACATCCTGAACGACCACGGAAAAGTCACTGATTTGCTGCGTCGGCATCCCATTCTCCTGAGACAAAAAATAACGGTATCTTTTTTGTCATAACTAAACCGTATGAAAAATAGTCATTTCATTTTCCGTCAATATAAAACAAAAACCTGCATTTTAAAGCCTCACTGGCGGCATAAACTCGACGTTATCACTGTGGAGCCATAAAGGGATAACAAAAATGACACATCCTATTGTTGAAGCATTGCAGGTCCGTGAGGCGGAGTTTATTGCGCTACGCCACCGCTTTCATCAGCAGCCTGAGATAGGTTTTCAGGAGCATAAAACCAGCGCCGAGGTGGCGAAACTGTTGACTGGATGGGGCTATGAGGTGGACTACGGCCTCGGCGGCACCGGCGTGGTGGGAACCTTAAAAGTGGGCAACGGCAACGCCACGCTAGGTCTTCGCGCAGACATGGATGCGCTGCCGATGCAGGAGCGCAGCGGTAAGCCATGGGCCAGTGAAACCGACGGCAGTTTCCACGGCTGTGGTCACGATGGCCACACCACCATGCTGCTTTATGCGGCCGAATATCTGGCGCGCACCCGCTCGTTCAACGGCACGCTGCACCTGATTTTCCAGCCGGCGGAAGAGTTGCTCTACGGCGGTCGCGTGATGCTGGAAGACGGTCTGTTCACCAAATTCCCCTGCGACCGTATTTTCGGTCTGCACAATATGCCGGGGCAGAAACTCGGCAAGATTGGCCTGCGCGACGGGGCGATGATGGCGTCGTCCGACACCTTGCATATTGATGTACAGGGCGTCGGCGGTCACGGCGCGGTGCCGGAACATACCGTCGATGCTACCGTGGTGGCTTGCCATATCACGCTGGCACTGCAAACGATCGTGTCGCGAAATATCAGCCCGTTCGACCCGGTGGTGGTCACCGTGGGCAGCATTCAGGCAGGACATGCGCCAAACATTATCAACGATAAAGTGCAGATGAAGCTGACGGTGCGCACCTTGAATGAGTCGGTGCGTAAAACCGTGCTGCAGCGCATCCACGATATTGCGGTATCGCAGGCGGAGAGTTTCAACGCCACGGCGACGCTGACGCACGTCAACGGCAGCCCGGTGCTGCGCAACGACCCGCAGGCGAATCAGATGGTGCGCGAGGTGGCCACTTCGCTGTTTGGCGAAGCCTCTATCGCCACGGTTAACCCGTTTATGGGCAGTGAAGATTTCGCCTTTATGCTCGAACAGAACCCCAACGGTGCCTATTTCACCATTGGGGCGGGCGACGAGCCGGATCGCTGCATGGTGCACAACCCGGGCTATGACTTTAACGACAATATCCTGCTGACGGGGGCGGCGCTGTGGTGCGGCCTGACGGAACACTACCTGCGTACATAAGTGACGCGCAACCTGAGGGCGAGCCATGAGTACTGTTTCGTTGACTGAAACGCAGTATGTCGGCACCGACCGACTGCTGGCGGGTATAGTTTTAAGTGTTTTGACCTTCTGGTTGTTTGCCCAGTCGGTGATAAACGTCGTTCCGGTGGTGAAAAGCAGTATCGATATCTCACTGGAGACGCTCACCCTCGCGGTCAGCCTCAGCGCGCTGTTCAGCGGCTGTTTTGTCGTCGCCAGCGGCGGTCTGGCAGATAAGTTTGGCCGGGTGCGTCTGACGCTGATTGGCCTGGCGCTCAGTATAGCCGGCAGCGCGCTGCTGGTGGTGTCTCAAGGGCCGGTGCTGTTTCTCATCGGTCGCGTGATTCAGGGGCTTTCTGCCGCCTGCATCATGCCAGCGACGCTGGCGCTGATTAAAACCTGGTATGAAGGGCGGGCGCGGCAGCGCGCGGTGAGCTTTTGGGTGATTGGTTCCTGGGGCGGTAGCGGCTTGTGCTCCTTTGTCGGCGGGGCGATTGCCACCGGGCTAGGCTGGCGCTGGATTTTCGTTTTCTCCATCGTTGCCGCCGTGACTGCGTTTTTGCTGATTCGCGGCACGCCGGAAAGTAAAAGCGCCACCGCCGAGCAGCACAAGCTAGACGTGAGCGGGCTGCTGAGTCTGGTGGCAGGTCTGGTGCTGTTTAACCTGTTTATCGCCAAAGGGCACCACTGGGGCTGGACCAGCAGCCTGTCGCTGTCGATGCTGGTAGGCGCCGTGCTAGCGATGGTTTGGTTTATCCGCAGCGGTCTGCGCAAAAAGGAGGCGGCACTCATCGATTTTGCGTTGTTTAACAACCGTTCCTACAGCGCGGCGGTGCTGTCTAACCTGATGCTCAACGGCGCGATTGGCACCATGATGATCACCAGCATCTGGCTGCAACAGGGGCGGCATCTTAGCCCGCTGCAGACAGGGATGATGACGCTCGGCTATCTGGTGACCGTACTGCTGATGATTCGGGTGGGGGAAAAACTACTTCAACGTTACGGTGCCAGATTACCGATGATGGGCGGTCCGGCAATCGCCATGGTGGGGATTTTCCTGATTTCCTGCACCTTCCTGGAAACCTGGACCTATATTGTCACCGTCTTTTTCAGCAATGTGTTATTTGGATTAGGGTTGGGCTGTTACGCCACGCCGTCGACTGACACCGCCGTCACCAGTGCGCCGGAGAATAAAGTGGGCGTGGCTTCCGGAATCTACAAAATGGGCAGCTCGCTCGGCGGGGCGTTTGGGCTGGCGATGACCGCCTCGCTGTATGCGTTGTTTTTGCCGCACGGGATGGCAAAGGCGGCACAGTATGCGCTGTGGTTTAACTGCTTGCTGTGTCTGGGGGCGATAGCGGTCAGCGCGGTGATGTTACCGCGCCACCGTCAAAGCTGATGCTTTTTCAACAACGCGCGCAGCTGGTGGTAGGTTAACCCCAGCAGCTCGGCGGCCTGTTTTTGGTTGAATCGGGCCTGTTGCAGACTTTGTTGCAACAGGCCTTTTTCTTGTTCTAATTGGAACTGGCGCAGATCCAGCGGAAGCGATGGACCGACTTTCTCCCCCGCGGGCTCCGCGTGAACCGCTGGTTGGCGGCGGAACGGGTCGATAATAATATCGTCCAGCGGCTCCTCGATGGAGCTGTGCCGATAGACCGAACGCTCAACCACGTTTTTCAACTCACGGATATTCCCCGGCCAGCGGTAGTGCAGCAGCGTTTCGCGGGCGCGTTCGGTAAATCCTGGGAACAGCGGCAGACCGAGTTCTCGACACATTTGAATGGCGAAGTGCTCGGCCATCAGCATAATGTCGCTCTGACGCTCACGTAGCGACGGCAGCAGCACTACGTCAAAGGCCAGCCGGTCGAGCAGGTCGGCGCGGAAGGTGCCTTCCTCTACCAACTGCGGCAAATCTGCATTGGTGGCGCACACCAGCCGCACGTTCACCTGCAACGGCTGGCTGCCGCCAACGCGCTCCAGCTCGCCGTATTCAATCACCCGCAGCAACTTTTCCTGCACCAGCATCGGCGCAGTGGCCAGCTCATCGAGGAACAGCGTACCGCCGTCGGCGCGTTCGAACCGCCCTGGGTGACGCTTTTGTGCGCCGGTAAACGCGCCGGCTTCGTGACCGAACAGCTCGGAATCCAGCAGGTTTTCGTTTAGCGCCGCGCAGTTAAGCGAAATAAACGGCCCCTGCCAGCAGGAGGAGAGGTAGTGCAGGCGGTTGGCGATAAGCTCCTTGCCCGTTCCGCGCTCGCCGATAATCAGCACCGGCTTGTTCAGTGGTGCCAGCCGGGACACCTGCTCCAGCACTTCAATAAAGCGGTTTGCTTCACCGAGAAGGGTATCTTTGTTATCTGCCATGATGAAATTCGCCACATGTTGGTGTAATTCGCCATTTCACTGTAGGCGTTTAGCGGCTGAATTTCAATCACCTCTTTTATAATCAATAAGATAAAAAGTTGGCACGGAAGTTGTAATAGTCATTACGCAGGGCTCAGCCCGATACACAGAACTAAGAGGATTGAACAATGGGTATTTTTTCTCGTTTTGCCGACATCGTGAACGCCAACATCAACTCGCTGCTGGAAAAAGCGGAAGACCCGCAGAAGCTGGTTCGTTTGATGATCCAGGAGATGGAAGACACCCTGGTAGAAGTGCGCTCCACCTCTGCCCGTGCGCTGGCAGAAAAGAAAGACCTGTCTCGACGCGTGGAACGTGCGCAGGCGCAGCAGGTTGAATGGCAGGAGAAGGCCGAACTGGCGCTGCGCAAGGAGAAAGACGATCTGGCGCGTGCGGCGCTGATTGAAAAGCAGAAGCTGACCGACGTTATCAGCACGCTGGAGCATGAAGTGACGCTGGTGGATGAAACCCTGGCGCGTATGAAAAAAGAGATCGGTGAGCTAGAGAACAAACTCAGCGAAACCCGCGCTCGTCAGCAGTCTCTGGCACTGCGTCATCAGGCGGCGAATTCATCCCGCGATGTGCGTCGCCAGCTGGACAGCGGTAAACTGGATGAAGCGATGGCTCGCTTTGAATCCTTTGAACGCCGCATCGACCATATGGAAGCGGAAGCCGAAAGCCATCGTTTTGGCAAGCAGCCGTCGCTGGACCAGCAGTTTGCTGAACTGAAAGCGGATGACGAAATCAGCGAGCAGCTGGCGGCGCTGAAAGCCAAAATGAAGCAGGACAACGAATAATAATTCCGGCGGCACTGACCGTGCCGCCGCTCATAATATATAAGGAGTTTCTATGAGCGCGCTTTTCCTCGGCATTCCCCTGACGTTGTTTGTGCTGTTTGTTTTGCCGATTTGGCTGTGGCTTCACTATAGCAATCGCTCCCGCTCCGGCGAGCTTTCGCAGGGCGAGCAGCAGCGGCTGATGCAGTTGACCGATGACGCGAAACGGATGCGCGAGCGTATTCAGGCGCTGGAAGCCATTCTGGATGCAGAACATCCAAACTGGAGGGACAAATAATGGCGCTGGATCTTAACAAAAAGCTGTGGCGTATCCCGCAGCGAGGCATGGTGAAAGGGGTCTGTGCTGGCATTGCCGAGTACCTCGACGTGCCGGTGAAGCTGATTCGTATTATTACCGTGCTGGCGATGCTGTTTGGCCTGTTTTTCTTTGTCGTCGTCGCCTACGTGATTTTGACCTTCGCCCTCGACCCGATGCCGGAAGGGGCGATGAACAACCCGCATCAACCTTCCAGCCGCGACCTGCTGGATGCGGTAGATGCTGAATTAGCCGCTGGCGAACAGCGACTGCGCGAGATGGAACGCTACGTGACATCTGATACCTTTACCCTGCGCAGCCGGTTCCGTCAGCTCTGAGTAAGAGGTTACTGATGAATAATAAATGGCAGCGGGCAGGCCAGAAGGTGAAGCCCGGTTTGAAAATCGTCGGCAAGCTGGCGCTGTTGACGGCGCTACGCTACGGCCCGGCGGGCGTAGCGGGTTGGGCGGTGAAATCCGTTGCCCGCCGTCCGCTGAAGATGATTCTGGCGGTGGCGCTGGAACCGCTGCTGTCCCGCCTCGCCAAACGTTATTTTCCCATGGCAAAATAGGGCTATCGGCGTAGCGAGGAGTGTTTGATAAGCAATGAAGCGACTTAAAAATGAATTCAATGCGCTGGTCAACCGTGGCGTTGACCGGCATCTTCGTCTTGCCGTTACCGGCCTTAGCCGCAGCGGCAAGACCGCTTTTATCACCGGCCTGGTGAATCAGCTACTCAATATTCATACCGGCGCGCGCCTGCCGCTGCTGAGTGCGGTGCGCGAAGAGCGCCTGCTTGGCGTTAAGCGCATACCCCAGCGCGACCTCGGTATCCCGCGTTTCACCTACGACGAAGGGCTAGCGCAGCTCTACGGCCAGCCGCCATCCTGGCCGACGCCGACGCGTGGGGTGAGCGAAATCCGCCTGGCGCTGCGCTACAAATCCAATGATTCGCTGCTGCGCCATTTTAAAGAGACCTCCACGCTCTATCTGGAGATTGTCGACTATCCCGGCGAGTGGTTGCTCGACTTACCGATGCTTAACCAGGATTACCTGGGTTGGTCGCGCCAGATGACCGGGCTGCTGACCGGCCAGCGCGCTGAGTGGTCGGCAAAATGGCGACAGCTCTGTGAAGGGCTCGACCCGTTCGCGCCTGCTGACGAAAACCGGCTGGCGGAAATCGCCCAGGCGTGGACCGACTATCTGCACCAGTGCAAGCAGGAAGGACTGCACTTTATTCAGCCGGGCCGCTTCGTGCTGCCGGGCGACCTTGCCGGTGCTCCGGCTTTACAGTTTTTCCCGTGGCCGGACGTCGACGCCATCGGTGAGTCGAAGCTCGCGCAGGCGGACAAACACAGCAACGCTGGAATGCTGCGCGAACGCTTCCACTACTACTGCGAAAAGGTGGTGAAGGGGTTCTACCGCGATCACTTCCTGCGCTTCGACCGCCAGATTGTGCTGGTCGACTGCCTACAGCCGCTCAACAGCGGCCCCCAGGCGTTTAACGATATGCGCCTGGCGCTGACGCAGCTGATGCACAGCTTCCATTACGGGCAGCGCACGCTGTTTCGCCGCCTGTTTTCGCCGGTTATCGACAAGCTGCTGTTTGCCGCTACCAAAGCGGATCATGTCACTGTCGATCAGCACGGCAATATGGTGTCGCTGTTGCAACAGCTGATCCAGGATGCCTGGCAGAACGCGGCCTTTGAAGGCATTACTATGGATTGCCTGGGGCTGGCCTCGGTGCAGGCGACACAAAGCGGGTTGATTGAGGTCAACGGCGAGAAGATCCCGGCGCTGCGCGGTCATCGCTTAAGCGACGGTCAGCCGCTCACCGTTTACCCCGGCGAAGTCCCGGCGCGCCTTCCCGGACAGGCGTTCTGGGATAAACAAGGTTTTCAGTTTGAGGCCTTCCGCCCGCAAGCCATGGATGTTGACCAGCCGCTGCCGCATATCCGTCTGGATGCCGCGCTGGAGTTTTTGATTGGAGATAAGCTGCGATGAACGACGCCTATAAACCACGAATCGATTTTGATGGCCCACTAGAGGACGCCAAAGCGGAGCAGTTTAAAACCACGCAGGCGTTTGATGACGCGACGGCGGAGAAATTCGCGCCGGTGGCGCTCGACGAATCACCAGAGCAGGAAGGACAAGTAGAAGCCACTCTTGATGCGGCGCTGCGCCCGAAACGCAGCCTGTGGCGCAAAATGGTCACCGCAGGGCTCGGCCTGTTTGGCATCAGCGTGGTCGCTCAGGGCGTACAGTGGACGATGACCGCCTGGCAAACCAACGACTGGGCGGCGCTCGGTGGTTGTGCCGCCGGGGCACTAATCGTCGGCGCGGGTGTTGGTTCAGTGGTTACCGAATGGCGCCGACTCTGGCGCTTGCGCCAGCGCGCGGAAGAACGCGATGAAGCGCGCACGTTAATGCACAGCCACAGCGTGGGCAAAGGGCGTGCGTTCTGTGAAGGGTTAGCGCGTCAGGCGGGGCTTGATCAGTCGCACCCGGCGCTACAGCGCTGGTACGCCGCTATTCACGAAACTCAGAGCGATCGCGAAGTGGTCAGCCTGTATGCCCATCTGGTCCAGCCGGTGCTGGATGCTCAGGCGCGTCGCGAAATCAGCCGCTCGGCGGCGGAGTCGACGCTGATGATAGCCGTCAGTCCGCTGGCGCTGGTGGACATGGGCTTTATCGCCTGGCGTAACCTGCGGCTGATCAACCGCATCGCGAATCTCTACGGCATTGAACTGGGTTACTACAGCCGCCTGCGTCTGTTCCGCCTGGTGCTTATCAACATCGCCTTCGCCGGGGCCAGCGAACTGGTGCGGGAAATCGGCATGGACTGGATGTCGCAGGATCTGGCCGCTCGCCTGTCGACCCGCGCAGCGCAGGGGATTGGTGCTGGGTTGCTGACTGCACGTCTTGGGATCAAGGCAATGGAACTTTGTCGACCGCTGCCGTGGATCGACAACGACAAGCCTCGCCTCGGTGACTTCCGCCGTGAACTAATCGGGCAACTGAAAGCGACGGTTCAGAAAGGAAAATCGGCGGCGCAACGGGATAGTTGACAAGATAAAATATGGTTATGCAAAAATTGTATAACCTATTTCTATACTTAACTTTACTGAAAGTGACAAGCAGCGCTACTTTAGCTGAATCGTCCACAACACGTTCATTTTCAGGAAGTCACGATGACCAAAAAACTGCTGCCGTTACTCGTGCTGACCGCGCTGTCAGCCTCCGCTTATGCCGCTACGCCACCGAACACCCTGGTCGTGGCTCAGGGCCTGGACGATATTGTTAGTCTGGACCCGGCGGAGGCCAACGAGCTCTCCAGCATCCAGACGGTGCCGAGCCTGTACCAGCGTCTGGTTCAGCCTGACCGTAACGATCCGGCAAAAATTACCCCGATTCTGGCGGAAAGCTGGCAGGCCGATGCGGCAGCGAAAACGCTGACCATCAAGCTAAAAAGCGATGCTAAATTTGCTTCCGGCAACCCGCTGCGCCCGGAAGATGTGATCTTCTCCTACACCCGTGCCGTCACCCTTAACAAATCCCCGGCGTTTATCCTTAACGTCCTCGGCTGGGAGCCTGGCAACATTGCCAGCCAACTGAAGAAAATCGACGACCATACGCTACAGCTAAGCTGGACCGCTGACGTTAGCCCGTCGGTGGCGCTGAATATTCTCTCTACCCCAATTGCCTCGATTGTTGATGAGAAGCTGGTGGCGGCCAACGTGAAGGGCAACGACTTCGGCAATGAGTGGCTGAAAATGCACTCGGCGGGCAGCGGCGCGTTCAAAATGCGCGTCTACCAACCGCATCAGGCTATCGTGCTGGAAGCCAACGACACCTCGCCAACCGGCGCGCCGAAGCTGAAAAGCGTGATCATTAAAAACGTGCCGGATCCGGCCTCCCGCCGCTTGCTTATCCAGCAGGGTGACGCCGACGTGGCGCGCGACCTTGGTGCCGATCAGATTGACGCGCTGCAGGGTAAACCAGGCTTACGGGTGTTAAGCATTCCGTCCGCCGAGCAAAACTACGTGGTGTTCAACACCGCGAACACCGCCAATCCGCTGCTGGCGAACCCCGCGTTCTGGGAAGCGGCACGCTGGTTGGTTGACTACAACGGTATCACCAAAGACCTGCTGAAAGGGCAATACTTTGTGCATCAGAGCTTCCTGCCGGTCGGGTTCCCGGGCGCGCTGGATAATACGCCGTTCAAATTTGACCCTGCCAAAGCCAAAGAAATTCTGGCGAAAGCGGGCATCAAAGACGCCCACTTTACCCTCGACGTGGAGAACAAACCGCCGTTTATCACCATCGCGCAGTCGATGCAGGCAAGCTTTGCTCAGGGCGGCGTGAAGGTGGATCTGCTGCCGGCGGCGGGCAGCCAGGTTTATGCTCGCGTGCGTGCTAAGCAGCATCAGGCGGCGATTCGTCTGTGGATCCCGGACTACTTTGACGCGCACTCTAACGCCAGCGCTTTTGCCTTTAACGACGGCAAATCCAGCACCGTGGCGGGGCTGAACGGCTGGAAAATCCCAGAGCTAAATAAAGCGACGCTGGCGGCGGTTGCCGAGCCGGATGTGGCGAAGCGCCTCGACCTGTACAAAAAAATGCAGGAAGAGCTGCAACGCAGTTCGCCGTATGTCTTTATCGATCAGGGCAAAACGCAGATTGTGGTTCGCGATAACGTGAAAGGCTACCAGCAAGGGCTTAACGCCGATATGGTCTGGTATGACCGCGTAACGAAATAGACCGTTTGATAAACATGGCCCGGCGGCGTAACCCGTTCGGGCCATTGTCGTTTTTTTCTCGTTGATATACGGAATTCCCATGCCCGCCGTTTTACCGAATTCAACCGCACAGCGAACCCGACGTTTGCTGTCCGGGCTTCTCCAGGGGATGTTGACGCTGGCGCTCACGTTGCTGGGCCTGTTGCTCGTCACCTTTGCGCTTTCTGCGCTTTCACCCGTTGACCGCGTGCTGCAAATTGTCGGCGACCATGCAAGTCAGTCGACTTACGATCAGGTTCGCCATCAGTTGGGCCTCGACCGTTCGCTGCCGGTACAGTTCTGGCACTACCTGATCAATCTTTTCCACGGCGATCTCGGGACCGCCAGCGCCACCGGACAACCGGTGCTACACGACCTGCTGGCTGCCTTTCCTGCGACGCTTGAACTTGCCACGCTGGCGCTGATTATCGGTGCGGTCTTCGGCGTGATTGCTGGTGTACTCTGCGCGCGCTACGCCGGTACCCCCTGGGACTTAGCCATGCGAACGCTGACGCTTCTGGGCAACTCGGTGCCCATCTTCTGGCTCGGGCTGCTGATGCTGGCGCTGTTCTACGCGAAGCTGCAATGGAGCCCCGGCCCCGGTCGGCTGGACGACATTTACCAGTTCACCATCGAACCCAAAACCGGTTTTGCGCTGGTTGATACCTGGCTTTCCGGTGACAAAGAAGCCTTTCGCAACGCCTTCAGCCATCTGGTGCTGCCGGTGCTGTTGCTGGCCTACTATTCGCTTGCCAGCATTACGCGCCTCACGCGCTCGGCATGCCTGAGTGAGATGAACAAAGAATACATTCTGCTGGCGCGTGCCAAAGGAGCGGGCGAGATGAGCATTCTGCTGCGCCACGTGTTGCCGAATATTCGCGGCACGCTGCTGACGGTTATCGCGCTGGCGTATACCTCAATGCTTGAAGGTGCGGTGCTGACCGAGACGGTATTCTCCTGGCCGGGAATTGGCCGCTACCTGACAACGGCGCTGTTTGCTGGCGATACGGCGGCGATTATGGGAGGAACGCTGCTCATTGGCGTTTGCTTTGTGTTGATTAATAACCTCACCGACGTGCTAGTGCGGCTAACCGACCCGAGGGTTCGCTGATGCCATCATCTCTGTTTTTGCGCCGATTACTGCGCTCGCCTGCGGCCTGCTGCGGGTTGATTATTATTGCCGTGCTGGTACTGACGGCGCTGCTGGTTCCATGGCTTGCGCCGCAGGATCCAAACTGGCAGGACGCCGCCGCGCGTTTGCAAATGCCCAATGCGCAGCACTGGCTCGGCACCGACAGCTACGGGCGCGATCTGCTCTCAAGGCTGATTTACGGCACCCGCCCGGCGCTGGGTCTGGTGGCACTGGTGACGGTGATTACGCTACCGGTAGGGCTGTTGATGGGCATTCTTTCCGGTTATTACGGCGGCTGGCTGGAGCGGATTCTGATGCGCTTTACCGACGTGGTGATGTCGATGCCGCGCCTGATTCTGGCCTTTGCCTTTGTGGCGATGCTTGGCCCAGGGTTGGTCAACGGCGCATTGGCGCTGGCGTTAACCACCTGGCCTGCTTACGCGCGACAGGCGCGTAGCGAGATCCAGCGACTACGGCATAGCGACTATTTAGCCGCCGCTGAAATGATGGGCATCCGCGGTCTGCGCCTGCTGGTCGGCCATATTCTACCGCTGTGTTTGCCGTCCGCCATCGTGCGTCTGGCGCTGGATCTGGCAGGGATTATTCTGGCCGCCGCAGGGTTAGGCTTCCTTGGCCTGGGCGCACGTCCGCCGATGGCGGAGTGGGGCGCGATGATTGCCGATGGTATGCAGGTTATCTTTGACCAGTGGTGGATTGCCGCTGCACCAGGTGCCGCGATTCTGATTGCCAGCCTGGCGTTTAACCTGCTGGGTGATGGTTTACGTGACGTTCTGGAGCCGCAACATGACTGAGCAACGCCTTTCCGTACAGGGGCTGAATATTGATTATCCCCGCGCGCGGGTGGTCAACAATATGAGCTTTACGCTTGGCAACGAGCGGTTAGCGCTGGTGGGTGAATCTGGTTCCGGCAAGTCAATGACCGCGCGTGCGCTGATGGGGCTGGTGCGTAAGCCAGGTATCGTCAGCGCTGACCGTCTGAACGTGCTGGGCTATGATGTGCTCTCCCTGAATGGGCGCGGCTGGCGCGCGCTGCGGGGCAACGACATCGCCATGGTGTTGCAGGACCCTCGCTATGCGCTGAACCCGGTGAAAACGGTGCGTGAGCAGTTGGAAGAGGCGCTCACCCTGCATCAACGCCTTAACCGCCGTGAACGGCAGGAAAAAATCGCTGCGTCGGTGGTCGCCATGGGGCTGGATGTTGCGGTGCTGAACCGCTATCCCGGCGAACTGTCCGGCGGCATGGGCCAGCGGGTGATGATTGCCATTGCGCTCATCAACGACCCTAAAGTGCTGATTGCCGACGAACCCACCTCGGCGCTGGACGCCCGCCTGCGCAACCAGATCCTTGAGCTACTGGTGGCGCAATGCGAGAAGCGACAAATGGCGATGCTGCTGATTAGCCACGATTTACCGCTGGTGGCCCAGCACTGCGACCGCGTACTGGTGATGTATCAGGGCAACGGCGTTGATGAGATGGCGGCCCGAGATTTACCGCAGGCAACGCACCCCTATACCCGCACCTTATGGACCTGTCGCCCGAGCGCGCAGACCTACGGACAGATGCTGCCGACGCTGGACCGCAGTCAGAACTTTGAGGAGGCGGCGCATGGCGATCGTTGATATTCAGGCGTTACAGGTCACCTTTGGCGAGAAAACGGCGGTGTCGGCGGCCAGTTTCCACGTCAACGCGGGCGAGACTTTTAGCCTGATTGGCGAATCCGGCTGCGGAAAATCGACCATTCTGCGCGTCATCGCCGGGCTTCAGCGCGAGTGGGGCGGGTACGTCTCGCTATTTGACAAAAATATCGCCCCCGGCGCGCGTTTTCAGGGCGACCTGCGGCGCAATGTGCAGATGGTTTTCCAGGACCCGTACGCCTCGCTGCACCCGAACCACACCCTCTGGCGTACGCTGGCGGAACCGCTGCGCATTCATGGTGAAGCGGATATTGAGTCTAGAGTCCAGACCGCGTTAGAGCAGGTGGGCCTGCCCGCCGATGCCGCCAGCCGCTATCCGCATCAGCTCTCAGGCGGACAGCGCCAGCGCGTGGCGATTGCCCGTGCGCTGCTGCTGCGGCCAAAAATCCTGCTGCTGGATGAACCCACTTCGGCGCTGGATATGTCGGTACAGGCGGAAATCCTGAACTTGCTCAACCGTCTGAAGCAGGACCACGGTATGACTTATCTGCTGGTGAGTCACGATGCCGATGTGATTGCGCATATGTCCGACCGCGCGGCGTTTATGGCAGGAGGCGTGATTCAGCGCTTCTTTGACCGTACGGCGCTGGAGCGCGGTGAACACCGGATGGGGTAATTTGTAGCCCGGACGAGGTGCCGCCGGCGCCGACTCCGGGGTTTCACCGGCGTCACTTCGTTCGGCCGGGCGACGGTCGAACGGTTGTTTATTTGATGAACGCATAACTTTACGGCACAGCGCCCATTTTTCCGCCATACTGTCAATAATTGTTGACACTCATCTTCACGCCAGCGAATAAGTGTCTTATTATTCATACGTCTTTGGCTTATAAGGGTGAACACTCCCATGCGTCTTGAAGTCTTTTGTGAGGACCGTCTCGGTCTGACCCGTGAACTGCTCGATCTTCTGGTGCTGCGCGGCATTGACCTGCGCGGTATCGATATCGACCCTGTTGGCCGAATCTACCTTAATTTTGCGGAGCTGGAATTCACCAGCTTCAGCAGCCTGATGGCGGAAATCCGCCGTATCGCGGGCGTGACCGACGTGCGCACCGTACCGTGGATGCCTTCCGAACGTGAACATCTGGCGCTTAGCGCATTGCTGGAAGCGATGCCGGAACCGGTCCTGTCGCTGGACACGCGCAGTAAAATTGAACGCGCTAACCCGGCAAGCTGCCAGCTGTTCGGCATGAGCCAGGACAAGATGCGCAGCCATAATGTCGCGCAGCTCATTAGCGGCTTTAACTTCCCGCGCTGGCTGGAAAGCGAGGAGGTGGAACCGCACGCCGAGCATGTGGTGATCCACGGACAAAACTTCCTGCTGGAAGCGACGCCGGTTTACCTGAGCGGCGAGAACGATGCCCGCGTGCTGGCCGGGGCGGTGATTATGCTGCGCTCGACGCTGCGTATGGGCCGTCAGTTGCAAACCATGACCACTCAGGACGTCAGCGCGTTCAGCCAGATTGTGGCGGTGAGCCCGCGTATGCGTCAGGTTGTTGAGCAGGCCCGCAAGCTGGCGCTGCTGACCGCACCGCTGCTGATTGTGGGTGAAACCGGCACCGGTAAAGATCTGCTGGCTCACGCCTGCCACCTGGCGAGCCCACGCGCGGCGAAGCCGTACCTCGCGCTGAACTGCGGTTCGATTCCAGAAGATGCGGTAGAGAGCGAACTGTTTGGCGACGCCTCTGAAGGTAAAAAAGGCTTCTTCGAACAGGCCAACAGTGGCTCGGTGCTGCTGGACGAAATTGGCGAAATGTCGCCGCGCATGCAGACCAAGCTGCTGCGTTTCCTCAACGATGGCACCTTCCGCCGCGTGGGTGAAGATCATGAAGTGCATGTTGATGTCCGCGTTATTTGCGCCACCCAGAAAAATCTGGTGGAGCTGGTGCAGAAAGGACTGTTCCGTGAGGATCTCTACTATCGCCTCAATGTGCTGACCCTCAACCTGCCGCCGCTGCGCGTTCGTCCGCAGGACATCATGCCGCTGACCGAACTGTTTGTGGCGCGCTTTGCCGACGAGCAGGGGATTTCACGCCCGAAACTTTCCGCTGACCTCAACACTGTGCTCACCCGCTACGGCTGGCCGGGCAACGTTCGCCAGTTGAAGAATGCGGTGTATCGCGCATTGACTCAGCTTGAGGGCTACGAACTCCGTCCTCAGGACGTGCTGCTGCCGGATCACGATGTGTCGAGCGCGGCGGTAGGCGAAGAGGCGATAGAAGGTTCGCTGGATGATATTACCCGTCGCTTTGAGCGCTCGGTGCTGACGCAGCTTTATCGCAGCTATCCAAGCACCCGAAAACTTGCCAAGCGTCTGGGTGTATCGCACACGGCGATTGCCAATAAATTGCGGGAATATGGCCTGAGCAACAAGAAGGGCGAAGAGTGATAAAAAACAGCCTCTGAAAAGAGGCTGTTTATATTTTGCGGTACGGTGATTACGCTTTCAGCGCAGCCAGTGCCGCATCGTAGTCTGGTTCGTTGGTGATTTCGTTCACCAGCTCGCTGTAAACCACGTTGTCGTTTTCATCGATAACCACAACGGCACGTGCCGCCAGGCCTTTCAGTGCGCCGTCTGCGATGCCTACGCCGTAGGTCTGCAGGAATTCTGGCGCACGCAGGGTGGACAGAGTGACCACGTTGCTCAGGCCTTCAGCGCCGCAGAAGCGAGACTGCGCGAACGGCAGGTCAGCTGAAACGCACAGCACAACGGTGTTGGCCAGTTCGCCAGCCAGTTGATTGAATTTACGCACAGATGCCGCGCAAACGCCGGTATCGATGCTTGGGAAAATGTTCAGAACTTTACGTTTGCCAGCGAACTGGCCCAGGGTGACGTCTGACAGATCTTTTGCCACCAGCGTAAACGGTTGAGCTTTATCGCCCGCCTGTGGGATAGAACCTTGAACAGCAACGGGATTGCCCTGGAAATGTACGGATTGCGACATGATTATCTTCCTGTTTACATATAGTTAACGTCGACCCTAGTGTATGACAACAGGTGTTAACACGGCAAACCCTATTTACGCCTGAATAAAAGGAGTGAAAATGAGAAAGCTACGCGTCTTCGAAGAGGCCTGGCCTCTACATACCGCATTTGTTATTGCTCGCGGTAGCCGCAGTGAAGCCAAAGTGGTGGTGGTCGAGCTGGAACAGGATGGCGTAAAAGGGGTGGGCGAGTGCACGCCGTATCCACGCTATGGGGAAAGCATTGCGTCGGTGATGGCGCAAATTATGGCGTTGGGCGAGCAGCTTGAACGCGGATTAACCCGCGAACAGCTGGCGAATCTACTTCCGGCAGGAGCGGCGCGCAATGCGGTCGACTGCGCGCTCTGGAGCCTGGAAACTCACTTGTTAAAAAGTGACGTTGTCACTCAGCTGGGTGTTCGCTTACCAGAAACGATCATGACTGCCCAAACGGTGGTCATTGGCACCCCAGAGCAAATGGCCGCTAGCGCAAAAGCGCTGTATGAAAGCGGTGCCCGGCTGCTTAAAGTGAAGCTCGATAACCATTTTATCTGTGAACGAATGGTGGCGATTCGCGCCGCCGCGCCGGATGCGACGCTGATAGTTGATGCTAATGAATCCTGGCATGGTGACGGCTTAGCGGCGCGTTGCCAACTGCTGGCTGATTTAAACGTCGCCATGCTCGAACAACCTCTGCCGGTGGGCGAAGATGACGCGCTCAGCCACTTTATCCATCCGCTACCGATTTGCGCTGATGAAAGCTGTCATACCCGCGAAGATTTACCTGTTCTGCGCGAACGCTACGAGATGGTGAACATCAAGCTCGATAAAACCGGCGGTCTGACCGAAGCGCTGGCGCTGGCTGCTGAAGCAAAGGCGCAGGGTTTCGCGCTCATGCTCGGCTGCATGCTTTGTACCTCTCGCGCCATTGAAGCTGCGCTGCCGCTGGCACCGCAGGTGCGTTTTGCTGACCTTGATGGCCCGACCTGGCTTGCCGCCGATGCCGAACCGGCGCTGCATTTTACCTGCGGTGAACTTCACTTGTGATGCGTTGACTGCCAGTGCAGCAGCGCGGTCATCGCCGCGAGATATTTCTCGCTCGCTTCGTCGGAAGAGATGGGCGGGAACTCGGCGGTGATGCAGTGCAGACCGATATCGGCACACCAGCTCCCAAATGACCCCGGGGTTTCATAACCCACGCTGCTGACCAGCGGCAGGCTGAATGCTTCGGCAAGCCATTGGCCCAGCTCGCTGTGGCGGTTGTCCTCAATGCAGGCCAGCGGGTCGTGGAAAGAGACAACCCATGCAGGATTTATCTGGTGGATAAGCTGACACAGCGCGCGGCTTTCCGGCTCGGAGCCGGGGCGGCTACCGGTCAGTAACACCACGTCGCGTTGCTCGGCGGCGCTGTTCCAGCGATAGACCGTTTCGCCTTCCTTCCAGTTTGCCGAGGGGAAGTTACGGTTCAAATCCACGCCGTTCGCATTGGCGCGAAGCCCGAGCTGACAGCCGTCCGGGTTAACCGCCAGCACCACGTGATGACGACGAAGATCCGTCGCCAGCGTGCGCAGCGCGCAGGAAAGGGTGACGACCGACGAGTTTTCGTCGCCATGCGTGCCAGCAATGATTAAACCGCTCTGCGGGCCGGCTAGCGGGGCAGGAAACCAGATTAAAGGGGCTCCCAGCAGCGAGCGTCCATAATGTTGTGTTCCCGGCGGGAACGCGCCGCGCTGGGCGCGAGGGCGAGTAACTGACATACGCGGAGTCCTGATACGCAAGGGGGATATTGAGCAGTGTTGTGCAAAACCCGCCGCGAATCAAATAGTTTCCCTGATAGATATTGCTGGGGATATATCAAGTTTATGTGACATGTTGTTTGCAATTAACGCGACTGAAACAAATAATATTTTCATCAAGTTGTGTGGGTTTACCTATTTTAAGGGGATGTCATGAAGTTACCGTTCACCTTGACCTGCTGTGCAGCCTTGCTTTCAGGTCTGAGTACTCTCGCCGTTGCGGCCGACGTTCCCGCCGGAACGGTGTTGGCGAAGCAGCAAACGCTGGTTCGTCACATTAAAGATGAACCCGCTTCACTGGACCCCGCAAAAGCGGTGGGGTTGCCTGAAATCCAGGTGATTCGCGATCTGTTCGAAGGGCTGGTTAACCAGGATGCCAACGGCAACATTATTCCTGGGGTCGCCACGCGCTGGCAAACCAACGACCAGCGGATCTGGACCTTTACCCTGCGTAACGACGCGAAATGGTCAGACGGTACGCCGGTCACCGCGCAGGACTTTGTCTATAGCTGGCAACGACTGGTAGACCCAAATACCACATCACCGTTCGCCTGGTTTGCCGCGCTGGCGGGCATTAACAATGCCCAGAATATTATCGATGGTAAAGCCAAGCCCGACACGCTGGGCGTGGCGGCGGTAGATGCGCACACCCTGCGCGTGCAGTTGGACAAACCGCTGCCGTGGTTTGTGAATCTGACCGCTAACTTCTCGCTGTTCCCGGTGAATAAAGCCAACGTCGAAAGCGACAAAAACTGGACACGTCAGGGCAAGCTGGTGGGGAATGGGGCTTATGTACTGGCCGACCGCGTGGTCAACGAGAAGCTGGAGGCGGTACCGAATAAGTATTACTGGGACAACGCTAAAACGGTTATCCAGAAAGTGACCTTCATCCCTATCAATCAGGAGTCGTCCGCGACGAAGCGCTACCTGGCAGGCGATATTGATATCACGGAATCTTTCCCGAAAAACCAGTATCAGAAGCTGCTCAAGGAGCTGCCGGGGCAGGTTTACACGCCTGCGCAATTGGGGACGTATTACTACGCCTTTAACACCCAAAAAGGGCCAACAGCCGATGCGCGCGTCCGTCTGGCGCTGAGTATGAGCATCGACCGCCGAATTATTGCCGAGAAAGTGTTAGGCACGGGCGAGAAACCGGCATGGCGCTTTACGCCAGATGTGACCGCGGGCTTTAAGCCGCAGGACTCTGAGATGGCGCACGCGAGCCAGGCTGAGCTGAATGCACAGGCGAAAATGCTGCTGCAGGCGGCAGGCTACGGCCCGAATCGTCCGCTGAAGCTGACGCTGCTCTATAACACCTCCGAGAATCACCAGAAGATAGCGATTGCCGTGGCGTCGATGTGGAAGAAAAATCTCGGCGTTGAGGTGAAGCTGCAAAACCAGGAGTGGAAAACCTATATCGATAGCCGTAATACCGGTAATTTCGACGTAATCCGCGCATCCTGGGTGGGTGACTATAACGAGCCGTCAACCTTCCTGTCGCTGCTGACCTCGACCAATACCGGCAATATTTCACGCTTCAGTGACCCGGCCTACGATAAGGTTGTCCGTCAGGCGACGCTGGAAAATACCGCTGAAGCCCGAAATGCGGACTATAACGTTGCGGAAAAAATTCTGGCCGAGAAAGCGCCGATTGCGCCTATCTATCAGTACACCAACGGGCGTTTGATTAAGCCGTGGGTAAAAGGATACCCGATCACCAATCCGGAAGATGTGGCGTATACGCATACGATGTATATCGTGAAGCACTGATAAATCACGGTTGCCTGGCACGGTCAGGCAACCCAACGGTTTGTGTCTTCGCACAGCCCGTCACTATCGTTAACGGTTGAAAACATCACTCCTTTAGTAAACGGCGGAAGTAACGCCGCTTCATCAGCCTACATCCAGTGTTTAATCGCAAAAATGGTAATCTATAACCCTATTAATGGTTGGACTTTTCAGCGGCAGAGTCTTATCTTGAGAATAAACATAAGAGGTTATCATCATGAAAGACGTAGTTGATAAATGCAGTACCAAAGGGTGTGCCATTGATATTGGTACCATCATTGAGAATGATAATTGCACCGCAGAGATCGAACGATTTTTCCCGACGGAAAATGAAGCTGAACTGGCGGTCGCGAAAATTAAGAAACTGGCAGCTGCAGCGGCGTCCGATGAAGACGCAAAGGTTGTTTATCACATCACGCACGTTGATAACGACGTGAAGCTCAATGCGTCGGTGACGTTCTCTTGCCAGGCGGAAATGATTATTTTTGAATTATCATTGAGATCGGCATTCTGAGTGTGGGATCGTCTGCAGTATTGACGAAGATTGTCGACGCACCGCGGGAAGTTTTGGCTGCATAGGTTGTTGAAACCTGCTCGGCATGGGGGAGGCCTAAGCATCACCTATCATGCGTTGTGAACGTTGACTACATATCCCTGCTCGGACCAATACTGAAGCAGTTCCGTCTGTCTGATGGACGCCGTTTTTCCGGTCCAGACGTATAGCGTTTGGCCCGGGAACAGCTCTGGACGTGGCGACGAGACAAATTCAGGTATCACCGTAAGATGTAATCCTTGCAAAGATAAACGCCACGCTTCAAGCCAGAGGCCGATTCTGTCCTCGATGTCCCATGCCATTATCAATGCTTCCTTACCGGATTTTCGGCGAGATTCATTGAGCGATGCTGCTACCAGCTCCGTTAAAATGCCGTCAAACATGCCCGATAACATTTTGCCCGTCTGATTATCTAACGTGAGACGCTGGCGGACAGGATTGATAATGTTATCAATCAGTTCAGGTACCGTGTGCTCGCGCCTTAGCGTCACCAGCTTTGCCCGAAGCTTTGCCGGGGAGGCTAATCTGAGTACGGCCATCAGGTTTTCTTGCAAGGCGTTGCAGTCGTCAGCGGGAACGGGCTTTTCCGCCTCCAGCAGCGCTTTAATTTTCCCGACCGATGTGCCGCCTTTAATCAACGCTTTAATTTCTTCAATGCGCTGAATATCTTCTTCATCAAAAAGACGGTGCCCACCCTCAGTACGCTGAGGCTTAAGAAGACCATAACGCCTTTGCCACGCCCGCAGTGTGACCGGATTTATCCCGCATCTCTCGGCAACTTCGCCAATGCTATAACTTGACATATTTCCCCTATAAGCACTGTCCGGATGAAGGCGGTGTTAAGCGACCATTAAGTCTCTTTAAGATACAGTACTGAGTTAAATATTTACTCAATACCCGGAGAGGGATCAAACTCTCAGGGCATCTTTCGGAATCTATTCCCTTATTAAGCGAACGTTGCGCCGTTAAATCGCGGCATTATACCTTTTTTTCCGGCCAAGCAATGCTTGGGATTCTATTGCAATCGGGTGATGAGAAAAGCGCACCCTGAAAGTGCTCGATGCCTGCGGACTCAAGCCACATCCACTCTTCTGCCAGCATGATGCCATCAGCGGAGAGCCGGATTTCGAGGGAGGAGCAGCATTTGATAATGGCATGGATAATGGCCTGACGTGGACCGCTTTTGTGGACTTCTGTAATCAGGTCCTGACTGATTTTTATGCGATCGGGCTGGAAACGAGCCAGCAGCTGCAAACCAGCAAAACCTGCGCCAAAATGATCGATAGCAACGCTTATGCCTGAGGCTTTAAGCCCTTTGACGGCGCCGGCGAATTCATCAAAGCGTGAGATGACTTCGTTCTCAGTGAACTGAACCTCAATCTGTTCCGGAACCAGGCCATTTGCGGCTATTTCAGTGAGCAGGAAATCTACTGCACCAGGTACATTGACCAGCGTCATGGGCATCAGGCTCACGGAAAGCACGCCAGAACCCGCCAGAAGTTTGGCTCCTGTGGCAAAAGCGGCTTTTTTGGCCATCAGGTCAGTTTGATAGATGTCGTCGCTAGACGAATCTGGGGCGGAGGACGTCGGAGCAGGGCCGCGCGTTCGCGCCTCTAGCGAGACAATTTCTCTGGACAGCGGGTCGATCAGTGGTTGAAAGCAAATCTCTTCTGCCGCGTCAGAGGGGGCGGCATTATCGTCTTGGGCATCGGCGATAAAATCCCAGCTGTCGGCGGGGGGGATTTCGTACACGCCGTCCTTTCCGTCCGTCAGCACGAACGTTCTGACAAACTGCAGCGCGCGATCGCTGTAGGTTAACTGATACCGGCTTGTCCCCTTGTCCAGTACCGCCTGTAACACATCATCCTGACCGTGTTTACGTAAATCAAAAAGCTCCATACCGGCTTTGCCAAAGCGGCGGGCCGGAGCATAGTCACACATCAGCTCTACGACATTGTAATGTCGAACATCTTTGCAGATCTGTTGGTAAATCGTTTTGACGGTGTTCTCTGGTCCCTCTAAGAGCTGAAAGAAGTGAAGACCATTAAACAGCAGAATTCCGGTAATGCTTTCATGCTCATTCCTGACGTTGGCCGCAGCAACTATCGTTTCGACGTCCCTGAAAGGAACGGTATCGCATAAACGACTGCGGTAGATAAGTGTGGTGAGCATAGGTTGTCCAGTGACAAGGTGGGGGAAGGGAGAGGCTAACAGATCATCGTTGTAAATGCTTAATCAATAAACATTATTTTCACAAAATATTAACCTTGATGAGTGATTTTATCCAGGTTTGTACAGGTTTTTTTTGAGGAGTACTTTTTTTTGTACAGCATCACGCGTAAGTTAAAAATAAATCTACTCACTTAACTAATTGATTAACAATAAAAAGCACTTTTTGCTAATTGTTTTGTAATCATTCTGTACACATTTTTTGTATAAGTTTGCTAAGTATAGTTAACCAAAGCATTACCCCCTGCCAATAACCGGAGAGAAAATGCAGAGATCACTTCCTGGCGCAGATTCGGCCGCTGCGATTACACGCTACTTTGCTAAGGCGGAGTTACCGACACAGCACCTTATTCTTGGTGAGATAGTAGCTGAAATTTTAAATGATGGACGCAGCCTGAATCGCAAAGCGATTTGCACAAAACTGCTCTCACGTCTTGATAAAGCACAAAATACCGAAGAGGAAGCGCACTGCAACCGTTTGATTGGAATGCTGTTTGACTAAGCCATTTCTGAAAGACCGGAAATAAAAGTAAGACACTTATGCTATGAAGACGCTAATGAAAACGCAGTTGCGTAATGAGCTTATCGGGCAGGCCATACTGGCGCTCCTTGTCCAGAAAAGCCCGATATCTGAACGCACGCTGCTCAAGCAGTTACGGAATATACAAACTTTGGCGCCTGACCCTGTACGCCAGGAGGCCTTGCAGGAGTTGATCGCCGAATTATCCGTTAGGGTAAAAAAGGTCACTTCAGACGCCGTTAAGGTGACGCGGGAAAACGATAGTGAAGTCAGAAAATCGCAATCTGGTGACGAAAAGAGACGTGCAGATATTTTGCACAACACACACAAACTACATTAATTTACCTCTCAGGAAAAAGAACCATGCAGACTCAACCTATTATCGCCTCACTGTCTGACAAAACGCTCGAAAACTTCTTCTCCCGCTCCGGTGAGGCGATGGCTGAGGAAGCCAAACTCTTAGGCGATGTGGCTCAGGAGATGCTGGCTGTCGGTATGCCATTGACTAACAAGAACCTGATTATTTGTCTTATTAAATCTCTCGATTGCGCCGAAGGGATCGTTCAGGCGGATATTATTCGCAAGACGTTAGAAATTGTAGTGAGCCATACCTCCGATGACTTTTAACCTCCTGTTCGCAAAATAGCGGAGAGTCGCTTTATCAACAGAGCAGGTAGCACAAATGAGAAATGCTATTCCTGATAAATACATTTTCAGCTGCGAGCTTTTCAGAAATGTGGAAAGAATCGCAATAGCTGATTTTGGTTCCTCTGACATTGACGGTATCAAGGTTGTCATTATTAAAAAAATGGCGAAAGAGCGAAATACAATACTTTTCGATCTCTACCAGCAAATTTTAATAAAAGTGACGCAGCATGATGTCGTCATAAAATGAAAAATGTAATGTAATAAATATCCGGAGCCTAAAATGAAGCGAGTGAAAACAGCAGATATCTGGATCAGTGATATTTACCTACAGCGTGGGCTTGAGACCCTGCTTGAGGCGTCGTTCTCAGCGCCAGCACGAAAACGTTTTGTCTTTTTTACCATCGAAAACTATTATGATGTTAAGGCACAAAATTATGATTTATCCACCCACCGTCTGGTGTTGCTGACGCAGGGGGATATGTATTATTTTCTCAGTGATTTCAAAATGTTTAGGCTTCACGCGCGCTGTGATCTTTCTACCTTGCAACGATCCATTAAAGACATTGCCTCGGATGTAGAGAAGGTCAGGAAAAGACCTGAGAAAATAGTGCTAACTGCCAGGGACAAGGTTTTTCTGGATCAATTCAGTGCCGGCAAAAGCGTACAAGAAATTGCGCTCTTAAATAAAATCCATTACAAGACCGTCTATCAAAACCGCCAAAAATTAATCACTAAATTAGGATGCACCAATCTGGTCAACTTCTTTAGAACGTTGAAAAGCGATGTGTTCAAAACGTGGGTAGTTTCAGCATAGCAAACGGTGATGCTAACCATACTGCCAATTAATCACATTTTTCACGATATCTCCTAATATTGATATCGTGCGAAATGTGATTCCTTCGTTATACTCAATAAATTATTGCCGTTATGCATTAATACATTAACGCTTTTTGGGAGTAAAGGACAATGGTCAACCCCACGTTATTACAATGCTTTCATTGGTATTACCCTGATGGCGGTGAGCTGTGGCGAGAAGCTGAAAGTCTTGCCCCGCACCTTAATGAGATAGGTATCAATATGATTTGGCTGCCTCCGGCATATAAGGGGGCGTCCGGCGGATACTCAGTAGGCTATGACAGCTACGATTTATTTGACCTCGGTGAGTTTGACCAATAAGGTTCTGTGCCCACCAAATATGGCGATAAAGCGCAGTTACTCTCCGCCGTTTCCGCATTGAAAAAGCACGATATTGCGGTATTGATGGATGTGGTGCTGAACCACAAAATGGGGGCGGATGAGAAAGAACGTATCCAGGTTCAGCGCGTTAATGAGCAAGACCGCACGCAGATAGATGAAGAGGTGATTGAATGCGAAGCCTGGTCTAAGTACACCTATCCCGCGCGCGCCGGGCAATATTCTCAATTCATCTGGGATCATAAATGCTTTAACGGTATTGACCACATCGAAAATCCAGATGAAAACGGCGTTTTTAAAATCGTTAATGATTATAGTGGCGAAGGCTGGAACGATCAGGTTGATGACGAGATGGGTAACTTTGATTACCTGATGGGCGCTAACACTGATTTTCGCAATCACGCGGTGACCGAAGAACTGAAGTTCTGGGCTCGTTGGATGTTGGAACAAACGCAGTGTGACGGTTTTCGTCTTGATGCGGTAAAACACATTCCGGCCTGGTTCTATAAAGAGTGGATCGGGCATGTGCAGGAGGTCGCGCCAAAACCGCTGTTTATTGTGGCGGAATACTGGTCACACGACGTCGATAAACTGCAGCATTATATTAACCAGGTTGATGGTCAGACGCTTTTGTTTGATGCGCCGCTGCAAATGCACTTCCACGAGGCCTCTCGTCAAGGGAGAGACTACAATCTGAGCCAGATTTTCACCGGTACCCTTGTTGAAGCGGATCCTTTCCATGCTGTAACGCTGGTGGCCAATCACGACACGCAACCTCTTCAGGCTCTGGAAGCCCCGGTAGAATCCTGGTTTAAGCCGCTGGCGTACGCCTTAATTCTGTTACGCGAGAATGGGGTGCCGTCTGTGTTTTATCCCGATCATTTGGTGCCACTTATGAAGACACCGGTCGTGACGGCAACTCGTATCCTATCGAGATGCCGGTCATTCACCAGTTACATGAGCTGATTGATGCGCGTCAGCGTTTCGCGCATGGAGTCCAGACCCTATTTTTCGATCACCCCAACTGCATTGCGTTTAGCCGCAGCGGCACTCAAGATGCACCGGGCTGCGTCGTGGTGATGTCCAACGGCGATGATGGGGAAAAAACGATTGCGCTGGGTGAAAACTACGGCAATAAAAACTGGAAAGATTTCCTCAATAACCGTGAAGAGACGGTGACGACCGATGAGACAGGCACCGGTATCTTTACCTGCAATGGTGGAAGCGTCAGCGTGTGGGTGATGGAGGAGGTGCTGTAAATCTCGCGTTGTATTTTTAAAATTCCACGAAATGAACTATATCGTGGAATACTAAGACGGTGAATATAAAGTGAAGCGGTAAAAAATACTGCCTGGTATTTAGGGTGGCAGATATTGCAGGGGAGGAGATATATATAACTAGATACTGTCACTCTCATACTTAGGTACCTGAAAAGGAACACGCTTTCATTGATGAATTTTTTGCATAAGCCAAATCTGTTATTGCCGCTAATCAAGGTGATTTTTATAGCTTAGTATTGGGTTTTACCATGATAGAGGCCATACCGTGGAATACTCCGTTCTCAGTAACAATCTCAAAATGCCGATGGTCGGTTTTGGTGTTTTTAAGGTAACCGATAAAGAAGAGTGTAAGCAGTCAGTGCTAAGCGCTATTCGCACGGGCTATCGCCTCATTGATACCGCTGCCGTTTATGGTAACGAAGATGCCGTGGGTGATGCTGTTCGTGAAGCAATTGCGCAAGGGTTGTGTACCCGCGAGGAGCTGTTTATCACCTCCAAGCTGTGGGTGCAGGATATGGCTAGCTACGATACGGCCAAAGCGGGTATTGAGGCGTCGCTGAAAAAATCAGGGTTACAGTATTTTGATCTCTACTTATTGCATCAGGCGATGCGCGACTATTTCAGCGCCTGGCGCGCGCTGGAGGATGCGTATGATGCCGGTAAGCTCAAAGCCATTGGCGTGTCGAATTTTTACGCGCACGTATTAACCAATTTCTGTGAAACCGTCAGAATTAAACCCATGGTAAATCAGGTTGAACTGCATCCCTACTTTGCGCAGCCTGAAGCGCTCGAGACCATGAAGCGCTATAACGTCCAGCCAGAAGCCTGGGCACCGTTGGGTGGTGGGCGGCATAAACCGTATGAAGATAAAATGCTGCAAGGAATTGCCGACGCTCATCATAAAACCATCGCCCAGGTCATCCTGCGCTGGAACGTGCAGCGTGGCGTTACGGTCATCCCGAAATCGACGAAGCAAGCACGCATTGAAGAGAATTTTGCCATCTGGGATTTTGCATTGACCGATAACGACATGGCGCAAATCAGCGCGCTGGATTTAGGCTATGTGGGGGAAGCGGTGAAGCATTTTAATCCTGAATTTGTTCGCAACTGCCTGAGCATTAAGACTCACGGTTGATTCTGGCGTCGACGGTACCCCTCACCCTAACCCTCTCCCCGGAGGGGCGAGGGGACCGATAGGTGCAGCGCCATCAGGCGCAGGTTAACGCAATAGCTCGGCAAATTTCGCCAGCCACTGCGGATGCGCAGGCCACGCCGGTGCCGTCACCAGATTGCCATCGACATACGCCTCATCAATACCGATTTGTGCAAATTCTCCACCGCTTAACCGTACTTCAGGCGCACAGGCCGGGTAAGCGCTACAGGTTCGACCCTTCAAAACTCCAGCGGCTGCCAGCAGCTGCGGGCCGTGGCAAACGGCGGCAATGGGCTTGTTCGCCGCATCAAAGGCCTGTACCAGCTTGATAACCGACTCATATAAGCGCAAATATTCTGGCGCGCGTCCGCCGGGGATCACCAGCGCATCATAATTTGCTTCGTTCACGCTGGCAAAATCGGCGTTGAGCACAAAACGGTGACCGGGTTTCTCGCTGTAGGTCTGAGCGCCGTCAAAATCATGAATGGCCGTCATGATGTAGTCACCTTTCGGTTTGTCCGGGCAAACCGCATCCACCTGATGACCAATCATCTGCAGCGCCTGAAAGGGCACCATCGTTTCATAATCTTCCGCGTAATCACCTACCAGCATCAGTATTTTTTGCCTGTCATAACCCATCCTCGTTGAGTAAATATGTCTAAGATATAGCCTGTCTATAGTGGCTTTGCGACCCGCAAACCGCGCGCTGCGTCACGGATATGGTGATGAATGGTGAAGTGGGGGCTGCGGAAAAGAGCAGCCCCATTTTCACTCAGGCGCCGAATCCGCCGTCGATGGTGTGCATGGCGCCGGTCACAAAAGAGGCCTCCGGACCCGCAAGCCAGGCGGCCATGGCGGCGACCTCCTCCGGTCGGCCGTGTCGTTTAATCGCCATAAAGCTGTGCATCACCTCTTTCAGCGGGCCGTCTTTCGGGTTGGCATCTGTATCAATCGGCCCAGGCTGGATGACGTTCACGGTTATCCCCAGCGGGCCGAAATCGCGCGCCAGGCCGCGTGCCAGTCCCTGTAGGGCGGATTTACTGACGGCATAGGCGGCGAGGCCAGGAAGGGGCATGCGATCGCCGTTTACTGAACCGATGACGATAATACGCCCCCCTTCGGGCATGCTACGCGCGGCTTTCACGGCAGCGTGGTAGGGCGCATGAATGTTGATGCGAAACAGACGGTCTACTTCGTCGCTGTCCTGTTCCAGCGCATCGCCGAAGAGAATGATCCCGGCGTTAATCACCAGAATGTCCAGCGGCCCGTAGTCGTGAACAAGCTTGATGACGGCATCACGGTCGGCGCTGTCTGCCTGGACTGCGGTACTGCCCGTTTCTGTTGCTAGCTGTTCTGCTGCTTCTCGCGAGCCGGCGTAGCTGAACACTACCGATGCGCCATCGGCGCAAAATCGTCGGACGATGGCCGCGCCGATACCGCGGCTCCCACCAAGAACCAGTACGGATTTGTCGTGAAATGTCGTCATCAATACACCCTCATGCTCGTGTCGAAACGATGAACATCTACCGGGCAGATGTACCTGCCAGCAAGGAGTATAGTTCTGCGCGGCGACGACGGTGGCTTTCGCGTTACTGTGCAGATACTGGGGCACAAACGATAGGATTGCGCAGGGAGAACGGTGAACCGACGGCGTAGAGGAGAGAACCCTGGCCAGCAAGTATCAATCTTATACGCTGGCCTATCTTGAGCATGGGGAGCGCTAGCGCTTCGTACTGGCCCGTAGCTGTAACGTTGAAGGCAGCTCAATGGTTTTTTCCGGCGGATTGCCCGCCAGTAAATCGAGCAGCGTCTGCCCGGCCAGCGTCCCGGTTTCACTCCATGGGAACTCAACTGCAGTGAGCGCAGGTGAGCATACGGCTGCCAGCGTGCCGCCGCTAAGACTTGCTACGGCCAGCGTATCGGGTACTTTCACGCCAGCACCGTGGCAGGCCATAATGCAGCCACAGGCAATTTCATCAGACGTACAAATCAGCGCATCCAGTTCCGGCCAGGTGATACGAATATCGCCCAGCAGGTTTAAACCTGTCGTAATGCCTGGTGGCAGGTGCGACGTCACCACGCGGTGCGGGGAGTGGTTAATTGAGAGCATGGCGCTGTTCCAGCCGCTCAGCACCTGGCGGAACATAATGTTATTGGATGCGGTACAGAGCAGTCCAATATTTTTATAACCACTTTTCGCAAGCGAAGTTACCAGCTTTTTAATGGCCGCGGCGTAGTCAACGCCGATGCTAACCCAACTGGCATCGCGGTTAATCGCGCCAATTTCAACCACCGGCACGCCGGTGTTAATAAGCATCTGCGAACAGCTACTGATGTTATCAATATTGAACTGGACAATCGCCGCCGGGTTATAGGCGAGCATCTGTGCAAATGCTTTTTCTTCACTCTGGCCACCCTGTCCGGACTCAATAAACATCATGCTGAAGCCCTGCGTAGACAGTACGGTCTGCAGCGTTTCGGAGACGGCAAGAAAACCGGGAGAAGAGAAGGTGGGTACGACGCCCATGACCAGGCTGGAGTCGGCAGAGGCGAGGTTACGCGCCTGCAAGTTTGGCACATAGCCTAATTCGCTCACCGCGGCTTCAATGCGGGTGCGCAGCTCTGGGTTTACTTTTTCAGGCATTCGTAACGCACGCGAAACGGTCATCGTGCTAACACCAACCAGTTTTGCCACTTCGGCAAGGGTAATCTTACCGGTGTTTTTTCTGCGTTTTTCTCTCGCACCGTCATCCGTTTGTAGCGTCTGCACTGATGTCCTCCTTCAGCTTGTCTGGGCACCCATTGTAATAGATGTTTAGCGTTTTGCGCATTGCCCAACTGCAAAGTAATGATAAGTATGGGTAATAAAGTTAGCGTTAACAAGAATTTTAACATTGTTATCATGTTAGCGCTAACTTTGAGATGTGGATCACGGTAAGCCGCGAAGGCATTCCACTATAGTAGGCCCACTTTCAACGCTCTCGGGGTATTTATGATTACGACCTGGCTACCTGCGGAAAATATCCAGATAGTGGATTCGGTCAACGACTGGAAACAGGCTATTACGTTGTCGGCACAACCTTTGTTGGCGAAAGGTGCGATCACTGAAGATTATATTAACGCGATTTTTAACAGCCATCAGGAGCTCGGCCCTTATTATGTCTTAGCGCCCGGTCTGGCAATGCCACACGCCCGTCCAGAGCAGGGGGCGATTAAAAATGGTTTGTCGCTTTTACATATTAAACAAGGTGTCTCTTTTGACGCCGATGAGAATGATCCTATCTATGTTGTGATTATGCTGTGTGCGCTTTCAGGCGAAGAACACATCAATATGATCACGGCACTGGCAGAAATTTTTAGTGATGATGAACGGCTAGCAGCGCTGCTGGAAGCGTCATCAATGGAAGCAATTCAAAGCGTTATCAACGGATAGTGAGGTTAAGATGAAAAAGGTTCTGATTGTTTGCGGTAATGGTTTAGGCAGCAGCTTCATTGTTGAAATGAACGTTAAAAAAATCCTCAAAGAGTTGAATAAAGACGCAGAGGTTTCTCATACTGACCTCACGTCGGCGAAAAGCGAAACTGCCGACATTATCCTTAGCGCAAAAGATATTGCTGAACATCTGTCCAGCCACTCAGCAAAGGTTTTTGGACTGTCTAATCTGCTGGACAATAATAAAATTAAAGAAATTCTCTCTGAGAATATCTGATTAATTATTTGCGGCCCTACGGAGCTATTCTATGCTGCAGTTTATTATTCATGATGTGTTGGGTACGCCAGCAATTCTGGTCGGTCTGTTTTCCCTGATTGGCTTATTATTGCAGAAGAAAGCATTTTCCGATGTTATTTCCGGAACCCTCAAAACAATTATGGGTTTTGTGATATTAACATCCGGTGCGGCGATTATCGCTACTACTTTAACCACCTTTAGCCAGCTGTTTGAGCATTCGTTCCATATTCAGGGCGTGGTGCCAAATACTGACGCCATGGCGGCGTTGGCGCAGAAAAACTACGGTACTGCGACGGCGATGATCATGGTGCTGGGGATGCTGTTTAACATCGTTCTCGCCCGTGTTACGCCGCTGAAGTACATCTTCCTGACCGGGCACCACACGCTTTATATGTCGGCGATGCTGGCCGTTATTCTCTCCGTCGGCGGCTTGTCGCCGTTCTGGGTCGTGCTGGTTGGCGCGGTGATCCTCGGCATCATGATGGTGGTCTCTCCGGCCATTCTGCAGCCGTTCACCCGTAAAATCACCGGTACCGATGACCTCGCGCTGGGCCATTTTGGCTCAACCGGCTATCTGCTGTCAGCGTGGGTGGGGAAGGTTGTTGGTAAGGGCAGCCCGTCGATTGAAGAGCTGAAGGTTCCGAAGTCGCTGAACTTCCTGCGTGATTCGTCGGTTGCTATCTCGCTGACGATGATGATTCTGTTCGTGATTCTGGTGCTGGTGGCCGGTAAAACGTTCGTTGAAACCAGCGTTAGCGGCGGCCAGAACTTCATTATCTTCGCCATTATTCAGTCGCTGACCTTTGCTGCCGGCGTGTGGATTATCCTGGCGGGCGTACGCATGATTATTGCCGAAATCGTCCCTGCCTTTAAAGGTATCGCTGACAAACTGGTTAAAGACGCTAAACCGGCGCTGGACTGTCCAACGGTCTTCCCGTTCGCACCAAACGCCGTGATTGTCGGCTTCCTGTCGAGCTTTGCCGCAGGTCTGGTGAGCATGTTCCTGTGCCCACTGTTTGGCTTAAGCGTCATCGTTCCAGGTCTGGTACCGCACTTCTTCTGCGGCGCAACGGCGGGCGTTTACGGCAACATCTGCGGCGGTCGACGCGGGGCAATTATCGGGGCCTTCGCTCAGGGTCTGTTGATTTCGTTCTTACCGGCCATTTTACTGCCGCTGATGGGTGATTTGGGCTTTGCATCCACCACCTTTGGCGATGCGGACTTCGGCGTGGTGGGCATTATTCTTGGGCACGTCGTGGCGCTCTTTAACTAATTGATTCTTGTGAGGTGAGGTATGGCGGCTAAATTTTCGCCTTCGTTGATGTGCATGGATTTAACACAGTTCAGGGAGCAAATCACGGCCATGAACGGCCGGGCAGACTTCTACCACGTCGATATTATGGACGGTAGCTACGTGAAGAATATTACGCTGTCGCCGTTCTTTATCGAAAACCTGAAAAAGATAACCGACGTGCCGATTGACGTGCATCTGATGGTTAACCATCCGGAAGACATTATTCCGATGTGTATTGATGCCGGTGCCGACATCATCAGCTTCCACCCGGAGACAGCGAATAACAAAATCTTCCGTCTGCTAAACCAGATTAAAGATGCCGGTCGTCGCTGCGGCGTGGTGCTGAACCCAGCAACCCCGGCGGACGCCATCAAAGAGTACGCGCATCTGCTGGATAAAGTGACGGTGATGTCGGTTGACCCAGGCTACGCGGGGCAGAAGTTTATCCCGGAATCGCTCAACAAAATCAAACAGCTGATTGCGATGCGTGAAGCGAATGGGTACCACTATCTGACTGAGATTGACGGCTCCTGCAACGAAAAAACCTTCAACGTCATTTCCCAGTCCGGGGTCGATGTGTTCATCGTCGGCACTTCAGGCCTGTTCTCGCTGGCGGAAAACGTCAGCGATGCATGGGATAAAATGATTGATATCTACCAGCGCGAAGTCGCTGCCTAAAATTGCAGCGCGCTCAGCCGTATTGAGCATTAGCGATGCGCAAAGAGTCTATTTAACCGGTCCCGTCTCTTTGCGCACCCGCCTGATTATTACGGTTGAGGGCGCTGTAACCTCTTTCTCTCTGGAGTTCCCCTCATGATAACTCGTCGCACGCTTGCGAATGCTTTGCGCATGCTTTCTGTTGATGGTGTACAAAAATCGAATTCCGGTCACCCGGGTGCCCCTATGGGTATGGCTGACATTGCCGAAGTCCTGTGGCGTGATTTTCTGAACCATAACCCGCAGAACCCGTCCTGGGCTGACCGTGACCGCTTTGTGCT
>NZ_CABTJS010000131.1:0-2187 GCF_902485085.1 uncultured Kluyvera sp. | reverse complement strand
GCCGTTACGCACCACCCCGTCAGTAGCTGAACAGGAGGGACAGCTGATAGAAACAGAAGCCACTGGAGCACCTCAAAAACACCATCATACACTAAATCAGTAAGTTGGCAGCATCACCAAAATGTCTGTAGGACATTCATAGGAAAAGGCTTTTTTACTCGTCGTTTTCTTACTCGTTTAGTCGGGTATTACCGCCTGACGAATGAGGGGATGTACAGGGAAAATGGGGAGACGGCCTTCACGCTGGGCAGGAGAAAGGCCGTTTTTTATCGAAAACTTAAAAATAGCTAATGGTGACTTCGCGAAGTTCAGGATGACCGGGTAACGTTCTCTGACTGACGGAGCCAAGCGACTGCATAAAGCGCGAATCACCAGATGTCGGAACCACCATCTGGTGCGTCTGTTTTTCACCGTTTCGGTAGCAGGTGACCTGTAGGGCTTGCCTCTGGGGCACCGTGCTGCAAGCGCCCTCCACGATGCTTCCGATAAAGTGGATTCTTCCCGATGTGGCTCGGTCCTGAGCCTGAGCCATTGTCGATAACGTTAAAGCAGCCAAGGCCAGACAAACTACGCGTGCTGTATTCATTTTAGACCCCACATCCTGTGAGCAATATCGGCAACGCGGAATTATCGCCCTGCCTCCTTTTAATGCCTGTTTCGCAATGAAAAAGTCATCCTGATAACTATAGTTCTCGCCATTTTTATCGGTATCCGTTATTTGTCGTATTTATCTGTTTTATCCGTAATTTTGCGAGCTATATCATATTAATTTTAAGAATAACCTCACCATAAAAAGACGATAAAACGGCCATTCTGTAGGTATTCCGGATTGCCAACCCGTCACGATATGTTAGGGTAAGGTTATTATTGTTAATTATCTGAGGGAATATTCGCACACCTTTCTTTATTTCCACCTTTTATCCAAGCGGGAATAACCTGTCGTTTCTGGCTTAACACGCGAAAATAACAAGGTCTTATTATGCAAACTACAACAAAAAGCGCGCTTACGCTTGCCGCACTACTTACCTCTTCTACCCTCTATGCCGCAGACCTCCCCGGTAAAGGCATTACGGTGCATCCAGTACAAAGTCCTCTACCGGAAGAGACGTTTCAAACCGAAATTATCAACCGGGCGCTGAAGCAGCTTGGCTACGATGTCGCGCCTATCGAAGAGGTAGAATACAACGTTGCCTATACCTCAATTGCTTCCGGTGACGCCACGTATATGGCGGTCAACTGGATGCCGCTGCAGCAGGATATGTATCACGCCAGCGGCGGCGATAAGAAATTCTACCGTCAGGGCACCTATATTAGCGGCGCAGCACAGGGTTATTTGATCGATAAAAAAACCGCCGACAAATATCACATTACCGATATTTCACAGTTGAAAGACCCTAAGCTCGCGCAGCTATTTGACGCCAACGGTGACGGCAAAGCCGATTTAGCAGGCTGTAACCCCGGCTGGGTGTGCGGCTCGGTGATTGATACCCAAATTAAGGCTTACGGCCTTGATAAGACGGTGACGCAAAACCAGGGCAACTATGCGGCGATCATTGCCGATACCCTCTCCCGCTATAAGGCCGGAAAGCCGGTGCTTTACTGGACCTGGACGCCGTATTGGGTCAGCGATGAGCTTAAACCGGGGAAGGATGTAGTGTGGCTGACCGTGCCGTTCTCGGCGAATCCGGGCACGCTTAAGGATTTGAATACCGAACTACCAAACGGCAAGAACTACGGTTTTGCCGTGAACAACGAGTACATCGTCGCCAATAAAGAATGGGCGGCAAAAAACCCGGCGGCGGCGAAGCTGTTTGCGGTGGCGAAACTGCCGCTGGCGGACGTGAACGCCCAGAACCAGCTGATGCATACCGGGAAATCAACACCGGAAGATATTCAAAGCCACGTCGACGGCTGGATTAAGGCCCACCAGGAAACATTTGATGGTTGGATAAAAGAGGCGCTGGCGGCGAAGTAAGCTGCGTTGTGGGAAACCCGGGGTCGGCGTAAACGCCTCGCCCGGGCTACGTCGGATGGTGAGTTTTGCACCATTGTCGCCCGGGCAAGCGCAGGTACAAACCGGAAACATAGGTAACACTTTAGACCGGATACATGGGTAACAGTTATAACTGGCATAGAAGAGGAGACTCGCTATGCCCTGGACTGAGACCCGACCTATGCAACGCCTTG
>NZ_CABTJS010000130.1:0-28973 GCF_902485085.1 uncultured Kluyvera sp. | reverse complement strand
TGAGCACAATTTACAGCAGACTTTCATATGGGACGGGAACCGCGTTGACTGGCTGCGGTGTCTCTGCAAAGGCCCATGCCGAAATAACTAAAGAGGTATCGTGGATGCTGGCCGACAAAATGGCGGGACTCGGTTTAAGTGACTGGGCGATTATTGTCGGTATCGCATGCACCGTTATCACCTGTGGCGTGAACTGGTATTACCGACGAAAAGAGCGGGAGGATCGGCTTAATGGTTATGTCAACAAAGCTGAGGAATAGCGTTATTGCAGCAGTTCCAGCAGGAGCTATCGCAATTGCCGCGGCGCTGATTACTGGACCAAGCGGTAATGATGGGCTGGAAGGCGTCCGATACGCTCCCTATCAGGATGTCGTTGGCGTCTGGACAGTATGCTGGGGCCATACTGGCAAAGACATTATCCTCGGCAAGACCTACACCAAAGCAGAATGTCAGGCGCTGCTCGATAAAGACCTGAACGCCGTCGCGCGCCAGATTACCCCATACATCAAGGTTCCAATCCCTGAGACAACTCAAGGCGCGCTTTACTCATTCATTTACAACGTTGGCGCTGGCAACTTCAAAACATCCACACTGTTACGCAAAATCAACCAGGGTGATACCAAAGGTGCATGTGATCAACTGCGTGCTTGGATTTACGCCGGGAAGAAGAAGTGGGTGGGGCTGGCGACCCGCCGCGAAATTGAGCGAGAGGTCTGCCTGTGGGGGGAGAAGCCGCAAAAGCTGGATGATGGATTCGGGCCACTTAACCCGGGCATTCCTGTATCAATACCGGGGGTGTTCTGATGGAAAAGATTATCGGGATTGTCGGCGCTGTCGCTCTTGCGTTGTTGATCGGCCTCGGTCTGCTGGCGAACCATTACCGCGATAACTCCATCACCTACAAAGATCAGCGGGACGCGGCAACTGAAAAGCTGAGCCTGGCGAACGCCACCATCACCGACATGCAGGTGCGTCAGCGCGAAGTCACCGCGCTCGATGAGAAATACACGAAGGAATTAGCCAATGCGAAAGCTGGAAATGATGCTCTGCAGCGCAAGCTTGATAATGGTGGTCGGGTGCTCGTCAAAGGCAAGTGTCCGGTGCCAGCCACAACCAAAACCGCCAGCGCCACCGGCATGGGCAATGATGCCGCCATCGAACTCGCTGACACTGCTGGACGCAACGTTCTCGGTATCCGATCCGGAATCATCAGTGACCAAACAGCACTGAGAGTCTTGCAGGAATACATCAACACTCAGTGTGTGAAATAGTATGCACATTGACGATTACGTCAATAAATACATCGTTTTACAATTATTTATTGCTGTGTTTTACTGATTTCTCACCCATTGAGGAGTCGAAAAATGCAACAATCTAAGTTAGCTGTTTATTTGGACCTCACAGACGATCAACTTGATGAAATGGGACTGGATGAGGATGACGTCCATGAAGACACTGGCAACTCAGGTGACATGACCTACTCATATTACTTCAATGTGCCGGAAGGGACTCCAGAAGACATCCTTCAGGAGAAAGCCTGGAACGTTGGCGATCGCGTAGAAATACCAGTATGGATACTCGATGAATCCGAAGGTCCTGAAGAAGATTAAATATTACCGCCTTCGGGCGGTTTTTTATTGCCATCACCATGGGTAGAACCATCGTAATGGCAATGACTTTATACTCGTTCACTCCTGTGAGTTGAAGTTGAACCTCGTACCTCTTTCAATAGAATAATTGCATGAGTTGAAAACTAGCTTAACGCATTCCAATCTATTGAGTTAAAGAACTTATCAACATCACCTTTTGAAAGGTTGTTAAGTTGATCTCGTATGAAGCCTTGTATTCTAGCGAGACTCAAGGATTTGTGTGGGGCAGTTGTGCCGTTTGGGTAGGTGATAGTAACGCTATAAATAACATTCCGATCAAACACGGGCTTTTCGTCATCCTTGAGGTTTGGATCGCAATCTGCATCACGTCGTATTTTAATGTCGTGCTTGTCAGAACCCATCCCAGCAGAGCCATATTCTTCGATAAATGGTGAATCTAAATTATTCATTTTATTTTCCTTAAGGTCTCACAATGGCACTCACCGACAAACAAGATATGTTCTGTCGCGAGTACCTCATCGATTTAAACGCCACGCAGGCGGCTATTCGGGCGGGGTACAGCTTTAAAACTGCGAACCGCATCGCCGCCCAGAACTTGTCAAAACTTGACATCCAAAACAGAATCGCCGAACTGAAAACGAAGCGCAACGAAGTTGTTGGTATTGATGCTGATTATGTGCTGCGGCGCTTGGTTGAAATCGACCAGATGGATGTTCTGGACATCCTTAACGATGATGGCAGCCTGAAGGTGATTAGCCTATGGCCCAAGTCGTGGCGAACGACGCTCACCGGGCTTGATATCAGCACGACCATTCAGAACTTCGATGAAGAGACGGCTGAGACCATCCTCAAGAAGATTAAGTGGCCAGATAAGGTGAAAAACCTCGAGTTGCTGGGCAAACACGTCCGCGTGCAGGCATTCAAAGAACAGGTTGAGCAGAAAGTCACGGCAACCCACAGCATCATGCCGGTCCCGTCCTGCGATAACGTAGACGACTGGGAAGCGGCAGCACAGAAGCAGCAGAGCGGGGTTCTTGGTGGATGAATTACAAAGCCGTCTGGAAACCTTTGCCGGGATCGCAATCGCTCTCCCTGAGCTGCCCGTGTAACGAAATCCTCTATGAGGGGACGCGCGGACCAGGTAAAACCGCTGCGCAGTTGGCGCGCTTCCGGCGTCTGGTCGGCTTAGGATATGGTTCGTTCTGGCGTGGCGTGATATTCGATACCGAGTATAAGAACCTCACCGACATCATCACCCAGTCGAAGCGTATGTACCGCCTGTTTAACGACGGTGCGCGCTATCTGGCGTCAGCATCTGAGTTGCGTTGGGTGTGGCCTACCGGCGAAGAGCTGCTGTTCCGCTTCGGCAAGGAAGAGGGCGATTACTGGGACTACCACGGTCAGGAATTCCCGTTCATCGGATTTAACGAGCTGACCAAACAGCAGTCGGGTGAGTTCTACGAAATGATGTTCTCCTGCCGGCGCTCATCGTTCCGGCCGGAAAACTACCCGCTGGAGGATGGCTCGCTACTTAAGCCGATCCCCCTGGAGACATTCAGCACCACAAACCCTTTTGGCATCGGTCACACTTGGGTGAAGAAGCGCTTCATCGAGCCAGCACCGCGCGGCACCATCATTCGCGAAACGCAGAAGGTGTTTAACCCGCAGACCGAACGGGAAGAGGACGTAACGCTTACCCGTGTGGCGATTCATGGCTCGTTCAAAGAGAACCCGTATCTGGATCCGCAGTACATTGCGACGCTGATGGCTATCAAGGATCCCAACCGGCGCAAAGCATGGGTGGAAGGTTCCTGGGATGTCACCAGTGGTGGGCGCTTTGACCACCTTTGGAATGCAGCACTCCACGTCATTAAGCCGTTCCGTATCCCGGATAGTTGGACTGTTGACCGCTCCCATGACTGGGGGGAGTCGAAGCCATTCTCCAACCTCTGGTGGGCGCGTGCCGACGGAACCGCCGCAGAACTCTCTGATGGTCGTCAGTTCTGCCCGCCTGCTGGGTCGTTGATCCTGATTGGTGAGTGGTATGGCTGCCCACCTGATGAGCTCAACAAAGGCCTGAACATGTCATCCACCAACGTTGCTAAGGGTGTGGCCTGGGTGGATAAGCGGCTGGTGGGCGAAGAACTGTCTGAACCTGAAGAGATAAAACTCAACGGGGTAACGCAGGGGCAACTGAATATCATGCCCGGAATCTGCAAGAAGGTTGTTCCAGGTCCTGCTGACGGTGCTATCTATAACACCGGCGATGACGAACTTTCCATTGCCCAGAAGATGGAATCCCAGGGAGTTAAGTGGGTTCCATCCAACAAGAAGCCGGGATCGCGCGTGAACGGCGCGGCCCTGTTTGCTGACATGCTCGAGGCTGTCATTGAAGGTAAAAAGCTGGAATCGGGTATCCCTGAGAAGCCAGCATTCTACGTGTTCGACTACTGCCGGGGGTGGATAAGCCGAGTGCCGGTTCTCGTTCGCGACAGTAAGAACCCTGATGACGTCGATACCCAGCAGGAAGACCACGACTGGGATGGTACTCGTTACGCCGTGCTGCACAATCCCCCTAAACCTGCATACTCAATCACCATGGATACCACATTCTGATATGGCAAATGACGACATCACCTGGGTTCGACCAGAACACCGGGCGGCTTCAGCTGCCTGGAGGAAATACAGGGACTTCTGCAAAGGAGCTGAGGCCGTAAAAGCGGCGGGTAATAAATATCTGCCGTATCTCGACCCAACCGATAAATCCACGCGCAACCGTAAACGTAATGAGGACTATCTGAGCCGCGCGGTGTTCTATGCCATTGCCGGCAATACGAAGATCGGCATGCTTGGCATGACGTATCGAAAGGATCCCACCTTTAACGGCCCGGAGAAGCTCAAATATCTGTTAGACAATGCTGACGGGGCCGGCACCAGTATTTACCAGCAGTCGCAGCTGGTGACCGAGAACGTGCTGGAGGTTGCGCGAGAGGGCATTTACGTCGATTACGCTGAAGCCTCCGATGAGGCGATCATCCTCCGCTATCCGGCAGAGAACATCATCAACTGGAGAACAAAGCGTATTAACGGACGCGATCAGCTGGTGTTGGTGGTCCTGCGCGAATGCGTAGAAGAGCCGGATGGTTACGCTTTCAAGGATGAAATCCAGTACCGCGAGCTGGCGCTGGAAGAAGGGCGGTTCATATGCCGCGTATGGCGCCGGGCAGGTGGCACAGCAAGCGGAACCTACACCGTCGACAGCGAATATCATCCTAAACCCAAAGGAAAGGACTACTGGGATGAAATTCCGTTTACCTTTGTCGGCGCCCAGAACAACGATCCCACTATCGATGACTCTCCGCTGGCTGCGCTGGTGGAAATAAACCACGGTCATTACCGTAACAGTGCTGACTATGAAGACAGCGTGTGGTTCTGTGGCCAGGTGCAGCCGTATATGACCGGGCTAGATACCAACTGGCGCGACCACCTCGAGAAGAAGGGCGTGAAAATTGGTTCCCGATCACCGCTTTTGCTTCCCAAAGAAGGCTCGTTTGGTTACGCCCAGGCGCAGCCCAACATGCTGGCTAAAGAGGCCATGGACAGCAAGCGCGACTACATGGTGCAGCTGGGCGCCCGGCTGATTGAGCAGAACGCCACGGCGAAGACGGCAACCCAGGCGAGCGGTGAACAGAGCGCATCAACGTCGGTGCTCGGTATCTGCGTTTCAAACGTATCAGAGGCTTATACACTGGCGCTGGGCTGGTGCGCAAAATATCTGGGAATTAAAGGCGATGAGCCAGCCTACACCATCAACCAGGAATTCATCGCGAAGGTTGCCGAGTCTGGCATGGTAACCGCTATTGTGAATGCCTGGCAGTCCGGCGCGCTGCGCGATACCGATATGATTCGAGCATTACAGAAGCTCGATCTCATTGACCCGGCCGACAGTCCGGACGAGGTTATTGATGCGCTTCGCAATCAGGCCCCCACGCTGACCGGGGGCTGATATGGCAACCGCAAACGAAAGCCTGCGCGATGAGTCGATCGCACATTCCGTCTGGTTAAGCCGCTATGCAACAGGCGTGGCAAACCGGATGGTGAAGTTGCTCAACGAGACGGACGCAGACCTGTCGGCACGTCTACTGGATGCGCTGGACAGATTGCCTCCTGAGAGCTTCACCGTTAGCCGTCTGCAGAGTTTACTGGGCAGCGTGCGTGAGCTTAACCATCAGGCCGTAGCGTCCATGCAGGCAGGGCTCGAGAGTGAGCTGGTGGCGCTGGCAAAGAACGAAGCCAGTTATCAGCTGAGCCTGTTCGATTCCCTTCTGCCATCACAGGTCCTGTCTCACTATCCTCTGCAGGGCATCACCTCCGATATGGTGTATGCCGCGGCTATGGCACAGCCCTTTCAGGGGAGGCTGCTGAGTGAGTGGGCGGAGAATCTGGAATCGGACAGGCTTGCGCGTATCGTGAACGCCGTCCGCAGGGGGTATCTTGCCGGCGACACGGCAGAAACAATCGCGCGCAGTGTTCGTGGCCACGCCAACAAAGATTATCGCGACGGCGCGCTGCAGATGAGCAGGGCAAACGCCGCCAGCATCGCTAAAACAGCCGTGAATCATCTGGCTGCCACAGCACGCAACAGCTTCACCAGTGCCAACAGCGATATCGTAAAAGGTAAGCAGTGGCTGTCCACACTGGACAATAAAACCAGCCACGACTGCATTATTCGTGACCTGCTGCGCTACACCCTGGATAACAAACCGGTCGGGCATAAGGTGCCTTACCTACAGGGACCCGGGAAGATTCATTTCTGTTGTCGTTCTACTGAAACCCTGATTCTCAAGTCGTGGCGCGAACTCGGCATCGATATCGACGAGATGGACGAGGGGACTCGTGCCAGCATGGATGGACAGGTACCGGGGAAAACATCATATCTGGAATGGCTCGCGCGCCAGCCGGCACAACGCCAGGATCAGGTTCTGGGTCCCGAGCGTGGCCGTTTGTTCCGCGCGGGTGAAATCGACCTGGCTGATATGTTCACTGACAAAGGCGAATGGATCAGCCTGGAACGTCTGAAGCAGCTCTCAGGCACAGACAACTAACAATCACATCTTACTCCACGCCCTGGCATCCGCCGGGGCTTTTTTATGGGCGAGGCCCGGCAAAATCCCGAGGGGAAATTATGTTAATTCGAAACATGCTTCTGAAATATTACGCACCTGAAAGCGGCGGTGAGGGCGGCGGCGGTGGTGGTATCGAAATCACTCCTGAAATCCAGAAGCTGATTGATGAGCGCGTGACCAGCGAAGTCACTGGACTCAAAACGAAAAATAGCGAACTGCTGGGCACCATTAAACAGCAGAAAGAAAACCTGTCCCGATTTGAAGGTATCGATCCAGACGCGGTGCGCGGCATCTTGCAGCGTTTTTCTGACGACGAAGAGGCGAAGCTTATCGCCGCCGGAAAAATTGATGAGGTGCTCGATAAGCGCACCGAGCGCCTGCGTGCTGATGTCGATAAGCAGATTAAAGCCGCAAATGAACGCGCGGACAAAGCTGAAGCGTTCTCCAACAAATTCCGGGACCGCGTCCTGGGTGATGCAATCCGAGCTGCAGCTGCGAAGACAGGCGCGCTGCCGGAAGCATCCGACGATCTGATCCTACGTGCCAAAGGCACATTCCAGCTCAACGACGAAGGCGAGGCCGTAGCAGTTGATGCAAATGGCGATGTTCTGTTCGGCAAAGACGGCAAAACCCCACTTAGCCCGCTTGAGTGGGCGGAGTCACTCAAGGAGACGGCTCCGCACCTGTTCCCTCGTGCTGAAGGTACTGGCGCTGGTGGACACAAACCGGGGAACGGCGGAGGTAGCCTGAAACGTTCCGAAATGAGCGCCAGCAATAAAGCGGAGTACATCCGCAAGCACGGCCAGCAGGCCTATCTCAAATTGCCTAAGTAAGGATTAATCCATGCCTACAACTGTAAACACCGACCTGATTATCTATGATGACCTCGCGCAAACTGCATTTCTTGAGCGCCGCCAGGATAATCTGGAGGTATTCAACGCCGCCTCTAATGGCGCAATCATTCTCGATAACGAACTGATTGAAGGTGATCTCCGCAAACGTGCTTTCTATAAAGTTGGCGGCTCTATCGAATCTCGCGACGTTAATTCCACTGACCCGGTAACGGGTAAAAAAATCGGTGCCGGTGAGTCTGTCAGCATCAAAGCACCGTGGAAATACGGCCCGTATGAAACCACTGAAGAGGCGTTTAAACGCCGTGGGCGTTCTGTCGATGAATTCTCTGAAGTGGTCGGCGTCGATGTTGCTGATGCCACGCTGGAAGGCTACATCAAATATGCTCTTCAGGGGCTGATTGCTGCCATTGGTGCGAACGCCGACATGACCGTTACCGCCGACATTGCCACTGACGGCAAAAAAACGCTGACTCGCGGGCTGCGTACTTATGGCGATAAGTTCAACCGCGTCTCCCTGTTCGTCATGCACTCCACCACCTACTTTGACATTGTTGATCAGGCCATCGACAACAAAATCTACGAAGAAGCGGGCGTGGTGGTGTACGGCGGTCAGCCTGGTACGCTGGGTAAACCGGTTCTGGTGACCGACACTATGCCAGTTGATGCGATTCTGGGGCTGGTGGCCGGTGCAGTGTCCGTAACTGAATCACAGGCTCCGGGCTTTCGTTCCTACGACATCAACGACCAGGAGAACCTTGCAATCGGCTATCGTGCAGAAGGCACGGTCAACGTTGAGTTGCTGGGTTATAGCTGGGATGAAACGAAGGGCGTCAACCCTGACTTGACAAAAATCGGCACTGGTGCGAACTGGAAGAAACACTTCACCAGCAACAAATCTACGGCTGGCGTGCTGATCAAGCTGGCGGCCGCAGCGGGGGAGTAACGCTGTCAGCGGATAAAACCTCCGCAACTGCTGACAGCACCGATGCGGTCACCGTTTCTCTCAAATACACCCTGAATGGCTCCGGCGTTTCCGGCAAAACTGTCGCGTGGACATCCACGGGCGGCTCGCTGAGCGTTGCCAGCTCACAGACAGGCTCTGCTGGTGGTGCAACGGTGAAACTCACGTCAGACGCGGCTGGCACCTTCACGGTAACCGGCACGGTTGACGGTGTGGCGAAAACCACTGAAGAGATCACCTTCACTGCGCCTTCCGGTGAATAACGCATGGGGCAAAAGCCCCATAAACTGGATGATTCGATGATCAATACCGATATCACTTCCCAGGATGCCAACAGCTATGCCACTGAAGCCGAATTAATAGCTTTCGGCGCGCTACGTGGCATAGAGTTGCCGGACAGCCTTATACCTCTGCTGATTAAAGCGATGGACTACCTGGAAGGGCTGGACTGGGTTGGCTCAAAAGCTGATCCGAGACAGACTCTGGCATGGCCACGCGTGAATGTCGTTCTGGATGAACATGATTTCCCGCCGGATGAAGTTCCGCGCCAGGTAATAACCGCGCAGTGCATGCTGGCAGTAGAGGCAATCGACGGCGATTTACTCTCCAGCGTGCGCGAGGCTGCTGTGAAAACTGAACGCGTGGAAGGTGCTGTCACCATGACCTATGCGGTCGCAGATGGTGAAGTCTTCACGCCGTCTTATCCTGCTGTCATGGCGCTGCTGGGCGACTTCGCTGGTGGTCGTGGTTACTCCATCAATGCATTTGTAGAGAGGGCCTGATATGGCGTTTGATTACCAACGTATGCAGGCCAGAACAACCCGCATGCTCAGGCAGAGCGGCTCGACGTACAACGTCACTCGCAAGGGCTCAGTAAAAGTAGTCGGCGGCATTGAGCATAAAACTGATGCGGTACAGTTCTTCGCGGTGGGCGTGAAGACCGAATATGCGCCGGGCGAAATTGATGGAACGGTCATCGTTAACGGCGATGTGCAGATTATTTTTACGGCAGAGCAGGAAATTAAAATCGGTGACCTGGTGGATATCGACGGCATACTACACCGCGTTATCAAACCGAATCCGGCAAAACCTGCCTCCCTGGTACTCTGCTATAAAGCGCAGTTGAGGGCTTAGTATGGGAGAGAACGCCGCATTTATGGCTGAAATCACGGCATTCGTGAATAAGGCCAAAGTCAGTCAGGAAGCCGTGGTGCGTGCTGCTGGTATCAAAATACTCAATCAGTTGGTGATGATGTCACCTGTCGGCAACCCGGAACTGTGGGAAGTGAACCAGACGGCCGTTGCCTATAACAAAGCCGTTTACGACTACAATCAGACACAGTTAATGGATCCGGCAAATCGCACTAAAACTGGACGACTGAAGAAGAAAGCGCGCGTAAGCGACAGCATGGAAATCAATGCTCCGGCAGGCTACACTGGCGGGCGTTTTCGCGGTAACTGGCAGGTATCTTTTGATGCACCTACAACAGACGAAACCGGGCGAATAGATAAGACAGGCGACCTGACAAAAGCAGCGGGCAACTATACGCTGTCACTGTTCAAGGTTGGTATGAAATCCATCTACTTCTGCAACAACGTCCCGTACGCATACCCACTTGAAATGGGGTACTCCGCGCAGGCACCCGGTGGGATGGTGCGGATCACCGCAGCAGAATTCCAGCGCTTCTTTGAAGAGGCTGTCAGGGAGGTGCCGAAGTGATTCCTGATATTGCGTCGGCAATGGCCGCCAGGCTGGGAAATTGGGCAGATGCAGCGAACATCACCGTCGCGTGGGAAAATATCGAATTCACGCCGCCGGCTACCGGAATTTATCTGGTGGTTCACGATATGCCCGCAACGCCCAGGACTCTGGATCTTGGCCTGAATTGCCGGACTTATTCCGGGGTGTACCAGGTTAATGTTGTGACCCCTGCCGGAACCGGGCGATCGGACGCTGTAGCGCTGGCGCGTCAGGTTGCAGCGCTATTTCCAGAAGGGCAGGAACTGCAGGGCGATGGCTTTACCTGCTGGATCACCAGCACGCCCGTAATCTTTCGCGGTATCCCGACCGCTGTTTCCTACTCCATCCCCGTCAGCCTGAACTATCAGGCTGATATCGTCAGCTAATCGCTTTTATGTCACCGATATGACCCGTCGCCTGACGGGTTTTTTATTACCTAAATTCAGGAGAATGCAATGGCATTTGCAATTCCCAATGGGTCGCGTGTAAACGTGGCCAAGGCCTATCTTGCGCCGATTATATTCACAGCGGCATCCAATGCGACCGAGTGCGAACTGACTGTTGCGTCGGCAGATGGTATTGCCGCCGGGGATGTTATTCAGGTTAACTCAGGCTGGCTGAGGCTCGATAACATGGTGTTGCGGGTTAAATCAGTGAGCGGCACTAAAGTTGTCCTGGAAGGGTTTAATACCTCAGACACGAATAAATTCACGGCGGGGACCGGTGCTGGCACGCTACGTAAAATCGACTCATGGATCACTATGCCACAGGTGATGACACTATCTACTGAGGGCGGTGACCAGCAAACGATCAGTGTGCAGTTTCTGGAGGATGATAAGGCTCGTACCATTCCGACGTTTAAAAACGCCGTTGTGCAGGTTTATTCGTTTGCGCATGATCCGCTACTGGCTATCTACGCGCGACTGATTGAACTGGACGAGTCGAGCGATACCACCGCCATCTGGTTCCATAACCCGCGTGGCAAGGCCGATCGTTTCTACTCTGCCAAGGTGTCATTCCAGAAGGTTCCAAAGACCGAAATCAACGCCGTGGAAAGTAATGAAGCGCGAATGAACTTTGAGTCGGATATGCAGATTTACCCGATTGCTGATTCTTCCGCTTCGCCGCTGGCTTTCCTGTCCGACTTACCTGCGTCAATGGATGTCGCGACGGGCGATGCGCTGGATCTTGCGGTAGTCATGCAGGGTGGTTCCGCGCCATACACCTATGTATGGAAGAAGGGGACCACAGTACTTTCTGGGAAAACGTCTTCGGCGTTTAACATTCCTTCCGTTGCATCCGTTGATGCTGGATCTTATACCTGCGAAGTCACAGACGCTGCGGGCAAGACCATCACCTCTGGGGCATGCGCCGTCACTGTCAGTTAATCAAATAGCCCGGTTCGCCGGGCTCTTTTGTTGAAGAGTACCGCTGGCGAATTTTCTGTATTCGTAATCCCCGCCTTATCAAACTGCGCCTTCACACGCGCTCTCTTAACCAAGAACCTTTCAGAAAGCGATCCTGAGAACTGCCGTTAGTGCCGGTGGGCCTCTTGGGGCGGCTTTTCTGTGTGAACAGGTTCGCTTTTTAAAAGGTACACATCATGACTTATCCAACCGTGTCAGTTAATGGCGTTTCCGTTCGTGTTGATGACGAAGGGCGCTACAACCTCAATGATCTTCACGCTGCCGCAGTGGCTGAAGGCAAAGCCACGGAATCACAGAGGCCAAGTAACTTTATCAAAAGTGGGCAAATTAAAAAATTTGCGCAAGAACTGATCAAAGCTACAAAAATAGCTTCGGTCAAGATTATCAAAGGTGGTGCTCAGCCTGGTATATGGGGGGTTAGAACTGGTGGCGATTCGCTATGCCGCATGGCTTAGTGTTGAATTCGAAATAAAAGTGTACCAAACCTTTCAGATGGTGATCCGAAACGGCATCAGTGCCATGTCCCGCCTGAACAAAATCGACCACATCATCAATACCGAAACCAAACAGATCAGCCAGTGCGCCAGCCAAATGGCCCGGTGGGGGAGTGGTGGTCGCAAACAACTATTGTATACAGCACGGGAACGCGTCGCTGACGAAGTTCAGATGTATCTGCCTGGCATTAACTAAGACCCGCTCCAGCGGGTTTCTTTTTTTCTAAGGAACCGAAATGACTAAATTTTCTCTGATCCCAAACCCAACTTTTTCCGCTACTGCCAGTATCCCACGTGCCGGTGCTGAAGATGGTCAGCTGTCGTTCACTTTTCGCCATAAAACACTCGAAGAATTGAGCGAGATGGATGCCGAATTGCATAAAAAAGCAGACGGTAAAAAGAACATTGTCGAGCCTCAGGCTGATTATCTGATGGAAATCGCGGAAGGTTGGGCGCTGCCTGACGAGTTCACGCGTGAAAACGTGATTGTTCTCCTCAAAAATTACCCACGCGCTTTCGATAGTATTGGCATGGCCTATACGAAAGAGTTGATGGGCTTTCGCGAAAAAAACTGAGGCAGGTCGCCGCAGCGATGTATACGCCGGGACCGACTCTCGAGGAGTTAGCCGCTTTTGGTTTAACGCCTGAGGACGTAGAGGAAAAGGTGGGGATCCTGCCGTCGGTATGGAAAGCCTTCACCATCTTCTCCGCGCTGGCGACCCAATGGCGAGTTGGCGCGAGCGGGGCAACCGGCCTTGATTACAACGTCCTCCCCTGGATGTTCCAGATACATGGGGTAGAGGATGCGGCGGCCTGTATGGCTGACCTTCAAATCATGGAAAGCGAAGCACTCAAGGTTATGCATAAAGAGAGGCCGCAATGAGTAACGATATCGCCACTATTTCTCTTCGCGTTAATACCGGTGATCTGGAGCGTGGAAATCAGGCGCTGGATAAGTTTCAGGACACCGCAGCGGCGGCCGCAGGTAAAGCAGATGATCTGAACAGCAGCTTTAAGGCTGGCGCCAGTACTCAAAAGCAGAATACCGAAAGTCTGAAGCAACAACGGCAGGAACTACAAAACCTGCTCAATAAGATCAGCCCGGTCAACAAAGCTTTGGATGAACTGGATACCATCCAGGCAAACCTTGCGAAATTTCGGGGTAAAGGGCTGGTGGGCGATGAGGATTACACTCGCTACAACAGCGTGCTGGAGACGACTCGCTCAAAACTGGCGCAGGTCATGGAGTCCGAGACCGCAGAGGGCAGGGCACGAATTGAACAGGCTCTGGCTACGCAACGTGCCGCTGCCGCTGGTAAAAGTTTTATCGCTTCACTGGAAGAACAAGCCTCGGCAATCGGTAAAACCCGCACCGAAATGCTGGAACTGAAAGCGGCGCAATTGGGGGTATCTCAACAAGCCGCGCCAATGCTGGCGAAACTCAAAGAACAGGAAAAGGCCTGGCAAAGCGGTGCAACCAGCGCAGGGCAATACCGTAACGCTATGCGTATGCTACCGGCACAGCTAACGGATATAGCGACGCAGCTGGCTGGTGGTCAGTCTCCGTTCCTGATCCTGCTCCAGCAGGGTGGGCAGATTAAAGACCAGTTCGGCTCGGTGCAGGGTGCCTTGTCGGGGGTGGGCGAATACATTCGCAGCATGACCGGCATGATTAGCCCGACCACCATAGCCCTTGGCGGTCTGATTGGTACGATCGGCCTGCTGGCTGCCGCTGCGTACAGTTCATCAGAGCAGTTCGACCAGGTTGCCCGTTCCGTCATCATGATGGGAGGCGCTGGTTTCTCCTCAATGCAGCAGCTCAACCAGGCTGCCGAAGAAGTGGCCGGCAGGACCAACACCTCGATCAGTTCCACCGTCGATACACTGGTATCGCTGAATGATACTGGCAAATATACCGCCAGCCAGATGAAGCAGATCGCCACTTCCATCACACTGATGGGCAAGGCGGGCAGTGACACCAAAGCTGCAATGTCCGACTTTGGCAAGATTGTGAGCGACCCGGTAAAAGGCCTAGCGAGCCTGAATGAGCACTTAGGCTTTGTTGATGAAGCCATGATGAAGCACATCATTCAACTGCGTAAGCAGAAGGGGGAAGAGGCTGCGGTAGCTGAGGCCATTCAGCTTTACGCTGATGTTATGGGCAAGCGTGCTGAAGAAACGAACAAGGCTACTGATAACATCGGCAGAGTCTGGGATACGCTGAAAAAAAGTGCATCCGACAATTTTAGAGACATTGGCATTACCGTCCGCGCTTGGGGGAATCAGGTTATTGATATCTTTAACCTGGTAGAAGCATCGATAAAAGACCTGTTTTTGAATATCACCTCCCTGGATGCCAAGTTCACAGGTACTGTTGCAGGTTGGGCAGAAAAGATACCTGGCGGTGGTGCGTTGGCTAATTTCCTCGGCATGGATGTCGAGGCAATGAAAAAGGCAGGGGTGGAAGCTGACAAAGAGATCGCAGCGAATAAAAAACGCTACGATGAACTCTGGAAGCGGGTCACGGCGCCGAACGCTCAGGCCAATTATGAGGCTGAAGCAAGGGGCGCAGGTATCGCCGGCGATGGCGGCACCAGCCGAGAATCGAAAAATGCGGTATCGAAACTGGCAGAGGACGCATCCAAAAAGGGCAAAGCAATTACAGTGGATGCCGGTGATCGCACTCTGGAAAACTACCGTGCGCAGGCCAGAACATTAACGGAAACCCTCGAAACCCTGCGGCTGACCGGCGAAACTCACGCCAAAAACACTGAACTCTGCAAGCAGCAGTCGCGCTTTGCTGAATTGGACGAGGCCGCCAAAACCCGAGCCCTCACCGCGCAGGAGAAGTCACTCCTGTCGAGCCGCGAGGCGATTCTGAATGCCGCTAAGGTTGTTGACCAAAAGAATAAGGAAGTCGAGGCCCAGCAGAAGATTAACGGGCTGGCACAGCAGGCGAACAAGTACGTCACACAGATGGCGGAAAAGACCGACGCCTTGCGTGACAGCGCAGGTCTAAGTGGTCGCCAAACGCAGCGACTAATGGAAGAAGCCCAACTTCGTCAAGGCTGGCTTAATGGTGGCGGCAAGCTTGAAGATGCTGGTTATGAAAAAGAGCTGGCAGCGCTTCGCAATTACTACGCCGAAGAGGATAAGCTGCGCGGCGACTGGAAAGCTGGTGCTGTAAGCGGATGGAATGAGTATCTGGACGCCGCCACTAATACTTACGATGCCGTGAAAAACGTTGCCAGTTCCACGCTAACAGGTCTAAGCGACATGCTTACCGAACTTATGACAACCGGCAAAGCATCGGTTAAAGAGTTCGGCAAGTCGATGCTCAAGATGATCCTTGAAGTAACTAACCGCCTCATGGTTGCTTATGCAGTGCAGGCTTCTATGGGTTGGATAAACGGTGGCAGCAAAGGCGGGAACACCCCTGGGGGATCATATGCGAACGCTGCTGCTGGCGTCACCTTCAATGCTAAAGGTGGTGTTTATGACTCGCCCGGCCTCAGCCAGTATGTGAACGGTGTCTACGATTCCCCTCAATATTTTGCATTCCAAGGCGCTGCCAGGTTTGCCAAAGGTGGTGTGTTCGGTGAGGCGGGGCCTGAGGCCATCATGCCACTGACGAGAGATTCTGCTGGGCGGTTAGGTGTGCGAGCCCAAGGCGGTGGAGGAGCACAACCTCAGGTCAACATTGACATTTACGTCGATAATAAGGGCAACTCATCATCAACAACTTCTGGTGATGGGAGTGATGCAGCAAGGGCGTTAGGAAAGGAAATAGAGGCCAAGGTGACTGAGGTCTTAGTGAGGGCAGCTCGAAGTGACGGTTTCTTGGGTAAGACATTCCAATCCAAATAAGGGGTTTGAGATAGTAATTTCAACCGTACCTGGTTACACCGATGCATCCCCTGGTTAATATTATGAAAACCATACTGATCAGGGGATGATGATGCGCTTATCATGGGCTGTTACTTTTCTTATAGTTATTGGGTTGAGCGGTTGCAAAAACTTAACCGACTTGAGGGCAAAGACACCTGATCTTACCCTTGAATCAAGCAAACCAGCGGAAGAGGTGGCCGAGTGCTTGCTTTTTAAATGGCAATCTCAAAAGCTCCTAGATGGCAGCCCTATAAATACGTATATGCAGCCATATCCGGGAGGTAAGACCGTTTATACCGAAAACTACACTGCTGCCGCTGATATCAGCAAAAATGATTCTGGATCAGTTGTCAGGCTTTATCTGCCAAGCTGGTATATCAGGGATACCTTTAAAGCGATCACTAATAGCTGCATTTGACAGCAATGATATCTATTTGATCATGCATAACAGCCCACTCAGGTGAGCTACATTTTCTGGCAGCCAGGACTGGTTACACAGGATTGACGAATGGTAGTAACTTCATCTGCTGCTTTGTGCGTTTGATACCTATCAATCAGCCCAGCAATGATGATCAGCGCTAGGACAGCCAGCCATACTTTGTTCATGACTTTTCTCGTTAGCAGCCCACTCAGGTGGGCTTTTTAGTTTCTAAAGGGCGATGCTACATATTATCGAACCCTGAAGTCACTGCTTGAGCGAGCGGTATTAATATCAACGGCTTTTTGTATGGTGTGCCTGATAATCTCTGCCGCTAAAACGCCCAATTTCAGCCTGTTTGGGGTTCCAGGGCTGCTGAATAGATAATCCGTAGCAACAGACCCATCTTCACCGTAAATTTGTATTTCGGGATCTCGCATACCAATTAATGTGCGGTCCTCGGTCATGTTTCTTATGTTATCTGCAATCGAGGTGATGACGCTATCATCGATGTCCGTTTGATGTGTGTGCGCAAAAAGATTTCTTAATGTATTCAATCGTTTCATGGCGTTGTAAAGCGGGACAGGCAAACCGAGATTTCTTGCGATTTTCAATTTTGCATCACATTCGATTCTGACTCTATCCTCATCTGACCCGAAAACATTCTCATTGTTGCAAACGCCGCACACCCAAGCCTCTGCAAGCTGTTCGCAGATAAGGTGTGAGCGAAGGACTGCGCCAATATTGTCCGTAGTCGACATAATTTGAATCATTGAACCTGGAACAATATCGAATTTTGCCACGTTCATGAACACGTAAATATTCATAATCACTCCTGGAGTTTTAATGACCGATAAAAACGAGCTTGCTGTGGTTGTTTTAGGTAATGACCATTCGAAAATTGCCTTTGGTAATCATGTGGCCACCTACGACGAAAGGGGCAATCTGAAAGTAGTTGTGAACCCTACCGATGCCATTAGATTCCCGGTAAAACTTGAGATTGTTGACTTTCGGAACGGAGAGAAACCATCTTTTACAGACATGGATATTCCCCCGGGGCTATTTCTTTAACAGTGCTCGATCGATAGTTGGAGGTAGGTGGTTTTGAGGTTCATCGGTCGCGACCTGCGCTCCCTCGGCGAGTATGTCCAACTGCTGCTGTAGCTTTTTTATGCTCAAAGCCAATTCCGCAAACGTCAATTCTCTTTCTTCAGGGATGTCATGCATTTCAACCCAGGACTCGAGGGCGGCAACCATTTCCGCGTTTGCTGAACGACCGTTACTCTCCGCAAGCGCAGCAATTTTCTGCTTAAGATCTTCAGGTAGTCGCAGGTTAACTTGTGGATTTTTATAAGGTCTGCTCATGAGAGTTCACCATGATACAAATATGTATCATCAGGATAAGTACATATGTATTGACTGGCAATGCGTACCTAAATACTATGTATGCGTACCGCATACAAAAGGAGATATCATGAAAGTGAAGACATTGAGGGTGCCTGAGTGGTTGGAAAAGGCATTTGAAGAGCTGGCTGTAAAATCCGATCGTTCTTTTAGCAAAGAGGCAGTGCGAGCCATGCGCGAGTACGCGGAGCGGCAGGGAGTTAAGTGCCCAGAATGAACAAAGCCCCGACTGCTGTAACAGTCAGGGCCTCAATAGCCGGTAAATCCTTGGGGGAAAAACCAACATGATCAGTATAACAACAGCAGTATCTGCCATCAATGTGCCTTTCTATGGTTCTGAGCTTTACGTTGTTAATCACAATGGCGAGCCTTACACGCCCATGAAGCCTATTGTTGAAGGGATGGGAATGGACTGGAAAAGCCAGTACGTGAAGCTCACGCAGAGATTGGCTAAAGGGGTGGTGGAAATCACCATCCCTACAGCAGGCGGCATTCAGAAGATGCTCTGCCTCGCCCTGCGCAAACTTGCTGCCTGGCTGAACACCATCAGCCCCAACAAGGTAAAACCGGAGATTCGCGACCGTGTTATCCAGTATCAGGAAGAGTGCGACGACGTTCTCTACGAATACTGGACGAAGGGTCAGGTTGTTAACCCGCGCAAGACCAGCACCGACGAGCGTACGCCTTTGCGCGATGCAATCAATATGCTGGTCGGTAAGCGCGGCATCATGTACCCAGAAGCTTATAGTTATGTGCATCAGCGCTTTAACGTTGCCCACATTGATGAACTGCCAGCTGAGCAGTTGCCGGTAGTTATTGAATACGTTCACCGCTTGGCGCTGGATGGAGAATTCCTTGGTAAGCAGGAGTCATTGCCTGCGCCTGTGTCCAGTCAATTCAACGATGAGGAACTTTGCACCCTGGCTAATCTTTGGCGTTCGGCTGCCGTGATGTATGAAGCTTGCAAGGAGGTGTACCCGTTACTGCTGGCTGCTGACCATCGACTTGTCCCGCGCTTCTGTTCTATTGGTGCAAATTATAACCGCGGCATTAACAGGGCGCGCGTTCTGCTTAAACGTGAAACTGGTCATATCAAAGAACATCCGTGGGGTGATAGTAACTGGAAGAATACTCTCACCTATGACATGAAAGATTTTTGATGTATTACACCCAATCACCAAGCCTCGCTGACGCGGGGCTTTTTTTTGGAGCAAATATGGCAGTTGAAACCTACAACTGGCACTCGCAGCTCGGCGCGGGTGCGGTCGAATACAGCCAAACAATACGGTCTGCGCAATTCGGTGATGGTTACGAGCAGGTGGCTGAGAACGGCATTAACTCCACCGCTATTCAGATCCCAATGAAGCACGCAGGAACAGAGGCGGAAGTGAACACGATCCGCGACTTCCTGTTAGCGCATACCGTTAAAGCATTTGTCATCACGCCGCCGGGCGAGGAGATGGGGCTGTATCGGGTGGTACCTGACTCTGTGCGCAAAAACCAACTCAGCAGCAAATTCGCCGAGCTGACATTCACGATTAAGCGCGCCTATGGCGTCTATGCCTGAGGTGGAGCATGACCGCACTGATTGATACAGCTGCAATGCTGGCGCCAGGTGGCAGAGTCCGCCTGGTAGAAGTTGACGCGTCCGAGTTTAACGGCGGGATCCACCGCTTTCACTACAGTCCTTTTCCCCACACTCCAGCGGAGATTGATGCGGCCGCCGGCGATGAGGACAAACTGGGGCCTAAGCCCATTATCTGGGACGGAAAGGCTTTCGATTTCTGGCCATTCCAGATTTCTGATCTTGCAATCTCAACCGATCAGGCCGCCGAGCCGAAACTTAGTGTCTCGAACCTTGACGGGCATATCACGGCACTCTGCCTGCAGTTCAAGGATATGGTTAACGCGAAAACAAGCATCATCGACACCTACGCCATTTATCTGGACGCGGTGAACTTCCCGGGCGGTGTGAACTCGACAGCAGATTCGACGATGTTCACCCTCCAGACCTTCTGGCTGGACACCAAAACTTCAGAGGATGATGAGGTGGTTACGTGGTCACTCAGTAGCCCGGCGGACTTGCAGAACTTGGTTATTCCGACCCGGCAGATCACATCACTCTGCGAGTGGGCGTTGCGCGGCCAATACCGTAGTGGAGACGGCTGCACCTACAACGGCACGGCCTACTTTGATGCCAAGGGCAACTCGGTTGCCGATCCGGCACTGGATGTATGCGGTGGCTGTCTTAGTGATTGCCGGAAGCGCTTTGGCTCTGGCCTGGCTGAGCCCAATACCGCGACTCTCGACTTTGGCGGATTTCCAGCAACGGTGCTATTTTCCCGATAACCGGACATCAAAATGAACAAAACGATTATGAATGCCATCCGGGCGCACGCGCTGGAGGAATCACCGCGGGAGTGCTGCGGCCTCGTCATCCAGTCAGGGCGACGCCAGCGCTATGTGCCGGTGCCAAACAGCCACGAAAACCCGACGGAGCATTTCCGTATTGATGGTGAGCATTGGGCGAATGCTGAGGATGCAGGAACCATTATTCGAGTCATTCATTCCCATCCCGGCGACGGCGCCAGGGCTATCCCATCAGACCTCGATCGCCAGCAATGCAACCAGTCCGGAGTGGTATGGGGTATCTACGCGCCTGATAGCGATGAGTATGCCGAAATCACGCCGGATGCCATCCCGCTTATCGGGCGTCCATTCATTCTGGGCTCTCACGACTGCTGGGGGCTGGTAATGGACTGGCATGCCACCCAGGGTGTAACGCTGACTGATTTCCGGGTCGATTACCCGTGGTGGGAAAGCCAGTACCCGGACAACCTCTATTTCGATAACTGGGCGCGGGAAGGGTTTATCGAATGCGACCCGGCGCCAGGCTGCATGGTCATCATGCAGGTCGAGTCCGGTAAGTGGAATCACGCGGGAGTTATCACCGAAGAAGGCGAACTGCTTCACCACCTGTACGGCCAGCCATCCTGCGTCACGCCGTATGCGCGCGGCTACTTCAAAGACCGGACGATGATCTGCGTGCGCCATAAAGATTTACCACAGGAGATTCAGCCATGGCGCGTCTGACCACTATTCGCCTTTACGGCGCACTGGGTACACGTTTTGGACGTGTGCATAAGCTGGCGGTGCAGACCTCAGCGGAGGCCGTGAAGGCGCTTTGCATCAATCTGGATGGGCTTGAAAGCTATCTTATGAACGCTAAAAAAAACGGTATGACGTTTGCGGTGTTCCGCGGGAAACGTAATGTAGGTGTCGAGGATTTCAAAGAGCTGGCCGGTGACAGTGATATCCGCATCGCCCCCGTAATGGAAGGGGCGAAGAAAGCGGGTATATTCCAGACGATTCTTGGGGCTGTGATGATTGTTGCTGGATTGGCTTTGGGACCTGTTGGCTGGGGTGTTGTTGGTGCAGGTTTTACTAACGGCTTAATTATTGCCGGGATCTCATCAATGGCTGGTGGTATCTATCAGATGCTTTCGCCACAGCCCGGTGGTTTACAGATGCGCCAGGACGCAGACAATAAACCTTCCTATGCGTTCGGCGGAGCGGTCAATACTACTGCAATGGGGAACCCGGTCGCCATTCTTTACGGAGAAAGAGAAATCGGTGGCGCCATCATAAGTGCTGGGATAGTCGCCGAAGATATCTGACGACTCCGTACCTTTCAATAGGCACCCAATTGGGTGCTTTTTTTATGGATGCAATATGGCAACGATTACTGGTGCGAAGGGCGGCAGTCAGAAGCAACACACGCCTGTAGAACAGCCTGATTCAGCCCAATCTATGGCGCGCTGCCGTATGCTGCTGGCGCTGGGCGAGGGTGAATTTGCTGGTGGACTGGATGCAACGCGCATCTTCCTGGATGGTACGCCTTTGGGCAATGCAGACGGCTCAATGAATTTTGAAAATGTCTCCTGGGACTTTCGCCCGGGCACTCAGGTTCAGACTCCGATCCCCGGCTTCCCTGCGGTTGAAAATGAAACAACCATTGGCGTTTCGCTAACCAAGGCCACCCCATGGACCCGGGCTATTAGCAACACTCAGATTGATGCGGTGCTTGTGCGTATCGGCATTAATGGCCTGCAGCAGCAGGAGAGCGACGGCGATATTGTCGGAACGACCGTTCACTACCATATCGACCTTGCAGTGGATGGTGGCGCATACAGCACCGTGATGACCAAAACGATCACGGAGAAGCTGAGCTCGCTCTATGAACTGACGCACCGCATCAACTTGCCAAAAGCCACAACCGGCTGGCAGATACGCGTAGTCCGCGACACCGCAGACAGCACCAGCCAGATGCTACAGAACAAAACCCAGGTGCAGGCTATCACTGAGGTCATCGATGCCCGCCTACGTTATCCGCACACCGCGTTGCTGTACGTGTCGTTTAACGCTAAATCGTTCAGTAATATCCCCAGAATTTCCTGCAAACCAAAAGGGCGCGTCATTCGTATCCCGACAAACTATGACCCGGTTAACCGGACATACCTTGGCACCTGGGACGGGACATTCAAATGGTCGTGGAGTAACAACCCGGCGTGGATCTGGTTCGATGTACTGACTGAACCGCGTTTTGGCCTGGGGCGCAGGGTAACGGTGGATATGCTGGATAAGTGGGAACTTTACCGCATTGCCCAGCGCTGCGACCAACTGGTGCCAGACGGGAAAGGCGGTACCGGCACAGAGCCCCGTTTCATATTCGACGTGTACATTCAGGCGCAGGCCGATGCATGGCAGGTGATCAAGGATATTGCCGCAGGGTTCAACGGTATGACGTTCTGGGGCAACAACATGTTCAACGTTGTCTCCGATATGCCTGCAGACACGGCGAAGCTGCAAATCATGACTCGCGCATCCGTCGTGGGCAAACCTAGCTATTCCAGCGGCAGCGAGAAGAACCGCTATTCCAGCGCGCTGGTCAACTTCAGCGACCCGGACAACCACTACCAGGACCGCACGACGGCGGTCATGTTTCCGGAACTGGTGAAGCAGTTCAAGTTCAAGCAGACGCAACTGACGGCCATCGGCTGCTCGCGGGAGAGCGAGGCTCAGCGGCGCGGCGGCTGGGCGGTGTACTCAAACTCTCTTGATCGCATCATTACGCTGCAGACTGGCCTGGATGGATACATCTATGTGCCGGGTACCGTGTTTGCTTTTGCCGATGAGCGCATGTCGGGAAGAGTGTACGGCGGTCGTGTCGTTGCCTACGACGCTGCGCTGAGGTCGGTAATGACGGACCGCGGAACCAGTGCGGTAGCGGGAGATACGCTGATGATCCGCACGTTGGGTGGGATCGTTGAGAGCCGAATTCTTCAGGCGGCCAACGGGGCGCAACTGATTGTGGACACGCCGTTCACGGCCCAACCGCAGCCTAACGCCGTGTTTGTTATCGATGCAGGGCAGCTACGCCTGCAGTATTTCCGCGTGACCAATCTGGCGTTCAATGATGAGGAAAATACCTTCAGCATTACCGGCGCAGAGTACAACGCGTCGAAATATGATGCCGTTGATAACAATGCGCGCCTGGACACGCCGCCGATAAGCCTGATACCGACCGGCCTGGTTAGCCAGCCCACGAATATCGCGATTAGCAGTTACGACTCGGTTAGACAGGGCCAGCGTATTGCCACCATGGTTGCGGCCTGGGATGCTCCGCTGGATAAGAACGGGAAGCCGCAGGCCGATATCGTTGCATATCAGGTGCAGTGGAAGCGGGACGATAATGAATGGATCAACGTCCCCGAAACCGGGCTGCGCAATATTGAGGTAGCAGGCATTTTTTCAGGTGACTACCTGGTGCGTGTACGAGCAATCAACTCCGGCGGTGCGTCCAGCCTGTGGGCTACGTCCTCCCTGACGAACCTTACCGGTCGCACCGGGGATGTGCCGAAGCCAGTAGGGCTACGCACCACTGCTATCAACTGGGGGATTCAGATTGACTGGTCTTTCCCTGCGGATAGTGGAGATACACTTCAAACTGAACTGCAGTATTCAGTTAATAGCAATGGCGACAACCCGCTGCTGCTTGCCGGCGTTCCATACCCTCAGCACACATACACCCAGCTGGGACTGAAAGCGGGGCAGGAATTCTGGTACAGGGCCCGCCTGGTTGACCGTATTGGTAACCAGGGCGACTGGACAGGCTGGATCCGGGGGATGGCTAACGATAACGCCGATGATTACCTGGGCGATATTACCGGGGATTTCCTGACCTCAAAAGACGGTGATGCCCTGACCAGCCAGATTGATCAGAATCTGGAAGGGCAGTTGCAGAATGCTTTGGCGAATAACGCGATAGTCGAACGGCAATGGGCGCAGTACGGTGAAGTCCGCGCCGAAATTCTGGTGGTGAAAACGACGATTGCCAGCGTTGATAAAGCAATGGCTGAGTTGTCGACCACAGTGCAGGCCGAGTTCCGCAATATGACGGCAACGCTGGAAGATAAGCTGACGGCGGTTGTTGATGCTGATGGTGCTTCGGCGATTCATACCCTGAAAGTTGGGGTGCGTATTGACGATGTTTACTACGGCGCTGGCATGTCTGTCGCCGTTGTTGCAGAAGCAGGGCAGCCAGTGGTGACGCGAATTGCGTTTAACGCTAACCAACTCGTTCTATTGAGCGGTGAAGGTGATGCTCAATATTCCCCGTTCGCCGTCATTAACGGGCAGATGTTTGTCAGTGAAGGGTTCATTCAGTATGGCGAAATTACGCTGGCCAAGATTGGTGAACTTCGCTCTTCAAATTACGTTGAGGGTAAAACCGGCACCATAATGAAAGCCGATGGCACATTTGAAATTAACGGCGGTGTTGAAGGTGAGGGGGGGATGAAAATCACAAACGAAACAATCACAGTGCGTGATGAGAACGGAGTGGTTAGGGTACAAATTGGACGACTTACGGGCTTGTGGTAATAAAAAAGGGGCCTAATTTTCCTGGAGGTTTTATATATGGGCGAATTTGGCGAGGCTGTATGGTACAGGGGACGAAATCTTGTTGTTGAGACAAACCCTATATATTTCTTTGATTATATAATGGAACCGTATAATGGCAGTCGTTCTTACAGCGTTCCAACTGGTTTTACTCTTAAAGTCATGGTTGGAACAATGACAAACCCTAGCTTTACAGACATTACAACTGCTAGCGTTAGTGGCAATGTTGTTGCGTGGTCTAAGGCTTCTGTATATTCACCTGTAATTGTTTACGCTGAGGTTACATAATGGCTAATTATGGAATGATAATTAGGCGACCTGACGGTAAATTTTGGATGAGTCCAGATGTAACCCCTCTTACATTCCAGTACCGAGAGGATAGGTATATAAATAATAACGGCGTGAATAGCTTCCTAACGAGCATACCAGTTAGTCGCCCGTTTCTTGTTTTTGCACGCAGGCTTGATGGTAGCTCGTGGTCGTCGTTTGAATATTATCAGGCTAATGGATTTTGGGGCGTAAGAACTAAATTCAGCATGATTACACCTCAGACACCTGCGACTATAAGGTTTTATTATTTTTCAAATATACCAAGGATAGATAGTAATTTTGGGACTGTTTTCAGGAATGAACTTGGCGAGGTGACTTGGAGTGCGGACAGCTTGCCACTTCAAATGCAACCTTATTCCATGGAGGCAACCTCATACACAACTAACGTTGGCGCTACATGCGCGGTTACTCCGATGTTTTGCATGTTTCAGGTTGAGGCTTACTTCCCTGGTACTCCACCTATTTGGATGTATGGCAGTTATGCGTTCATGGCATCAGGAAACACAGTTAGCAGGGAATTGGTTGCAATGGATGAGACGACAGCGCCGTGGGACGATAGGCCGACTTCAACAACGTTCTACGCAATAAACACAGAGCTTTACGATCTATAACAGACCCGCTGCGGCGGGTTTTTTATTATCAATAATTCAGGAGCCAATATGTCAGCAGGCACTCTAACCCTGACGAACAATTCTGATGCAGTTACCGGGGCCGGTACCACGTTCACAACTGAGCTGGCGGCCGGAGATTTCATCGTAACGACGGTCGGCGGTATTACTTACACACTGCCAGTGAAATCAATTAGCAGCGGCACACAACTTGTTTTAATCAGTAAGTACACCGGGCCGACTCTGGCTGGCGCAGCATGGCAGGCTGTTCCCCGTGCAGCGCAAAACCAGATAACGGCGGAGCTTGTCGCTCAAACAACCGCAGCGCTGCGTGGGCTCAACTATGACAAGCAGAACTGGCAGGCAGTATTCAGCACTAGTGGCGACATCACGGTTATGCTGCCTGATGGCTCAACCTTTACCGGCCCTTCCTGGCAGAGCATCAAGGATACGCTGGCGCTTATCGATATTGATGCAGTAACAGCGCTGGCTAATCAGGTTCGTACGGATGCGCAGCAGGTAGCGACCGATAAGGGAGCTGCGCAATCTGCTGCCCAGGCTGCGAGCACAGACGCTTCCACAGCATCGAGCGCGAAGACAGCAGCAGTAGCAGCTAAAACGGCGGCGGAAACTGCGAAGACTGATAGTGAGACCGCAAAGACTGCCGCGGTATCGGCAAAAACGGATGCGGAGGCAGCTAAAACTGCTGCGGAGGCAGCAGCCAGCGCAGTTCATCCTGAAAACCTGTTGCACAAAGACCAGAACCTTGATGATTTGCCCGATAAGTCTGCCGCGCGTGGTCACCTGGATGTGTACTCAAAAGCGGAGACTGATGGGAAGGGTGGCGGCTATATCGGCCAGTCATGGTGGCACGACATGCGGTCAAAAATGCCGGATGGTTGCGTCGCGTCAGATGGTCAGGAAGTGGATCAGGCTGGTCCATTCGCAGACCTGTATGCTGACGTTGCCGCGGGTAATCGCCCGACGTGCACAGAAGCTGAATGGCAGGCCGACCCAACTAAGCGCGGCTGTTATGTCCTGAATTCATCGACGGGAAAAATGCGCCTGCCTGATCGTAACGGTGTGCAGTCTGGAAGTATCAAGGCTCCGGTTATGCGTGGTGATGGTGGGTATCTGGTTGACGGCACGGTGCAGAGAAGTGGTGTGCCTAACATGGCAGGTGAGGTAACAGCTACAGCAAACTACGGCTTAACTGAAGTAGGCTCGAAGGTTACACCACCGTTTAAAGTGGGCGCAAATAACCTGAACGGCTTCAACGGTAATGGTGGTTCGACTACAGCCCGTAGCCTGATTATCGACCTATCGACTGCTAGCGATGTGTACACCACCGGCTTGACCGAAGCCCGCATGAACTCACTAACCGGCTGTTTCGTTATCCGCTACTCCGGTCGCGCTCAGAATGCTGGCTCGCTCGATGCGATGACGCTTTCCGCGCGGATGGAGTCGATAAACACCGACCTGTTGGCGAAAAATGTCGCGACAAATGCGCGAGTTGGATATGTACTTTTAGCGCCGTCAGCGCAGATATCAGTAGGTCAAAGGCTTGTGCTTGAGAACCCATTTGGTAACAGTACCCCAGTAATAGTTCAAGCTGAACTACTTTCAGGCAATTTATGGTTTAATCCTGCCTGGCTATACCACCCAAATGCCGGGGGATATGGGATTAATGCATCATATTCTGCTGGCGAGGGTATTGTCGTGCAATCAGGTTCATATCGTCTTAATACAGGTAGCATGAACTCTGGAGGTGGCGGCGGAACAGTAACTGAGCAGACAACCGGAACTTATAGGGTGCATGTATGGAAGGTGACAGCATGATTATTTATCTGTGGAAAGGCGATAATCGGTCATATGGCTTTTCGCCTGAAGTATGGAGCGGGAATGTGCTGCAGGTCGAAGTGCCGGAAAGTTTCAGCGGCGGGAATAAAACATACAACGCTGAAACAGGAGAGTGGATTACTGACCCGCCATATTTGCGCACTCATGAAGATGACGTACGTGATGCAGAGGCACGCCGGCGCAATCTGATAGCAGAAGCTGAAAAGACTATGGCTGGCTGGATTCTGGATCTAAATCTTGGCCTAATTAGTGAAGAGGACAAACAAAAGCTGATTGCCTGGCGGCTATATGTGAAAGAGCTGGATGCCCTTGAACTGGATGCGGCGCCGGATATCGAGTGGCCGCCGCGCCCACAAAATTAACGCCACAGCGCTTTGCCCTGGCGAACCACGATCATAATGGCTTTACCCATGCTTTCGCACTGAGGTAAACCAGGTGATATCCATCGCGAGTTGATAAACGCCAATATGATAGATCGGTCATAGTAGAAAAGTAATGCTGGAGGCACTGGCGGAACGTATATCTGAAAGTGACCCGCCATTTGACATAGGGGTGAAATGTAACTAGTTGATGTAATATATGTTATAAGTCATTGCGGATTTAGAATAAAAAAGTAACAGCCTGGAAAATGAGCCAATTCACCATCAAAGAAATCGCGCTAATATCCCATAAGCTAAAAGATATCAGTGATACATGGTCAGATTTATGGGTTTTTCTTTGCCTAGTACCACTTAGTGTTGGCCAGGTTATTAATCTCAAGCACAGAAGCTTTGACGGAAAATACCTGAATCTTGAAAAGGGGGCGAGATTTAAGAGTGTTCAGGTAGAGGCTCCCCCTCTGATTTGCGAGCTCATACAGAGACGCAGAGAAAGATATCCCGATGATATCTATATTTTTCAGAGCCACTCAAACAGGGTCAAGTTTCAGGATAAACCTGTAACAGTGGTTGCATTCAACCAGGCTTTGAAGATCGCATCAAAAGGCGTCACGGGGAAGACGGTGAGCAGCAAAAGCGCTCAATGTTAGTTTGCTGTGGACCGTGGTATGCAAGCACAGACCGCAGCAGTAGGCCATGTGTTCATGTCATGACACTGGCGGAAGTATAGAGCAAATCACCTATTCAGCAACCAGCCAGAATTCGGCCTCTTCGAATATCTTCTGCACTGTGCGGTTGATCTGCTCTTTCTCGTGCTTACTGGCATCTGTATTGATCGCCGGCAGCGTCATCATCGGCTTAACCCGGATATCTGCTTCGGGGAAGATGCGGTGTACCCTCTTGCTCAATTCACCC
>NZ_CABTJS010000129.1:0-4628 GCF_902485085.1 uncultured Kluyvera sp. | reverse complement strand
GGTAAAAGGTTATCAGTGTTAACAATTACCGGCCTTCGGGTCGGTAATTACATTATTTCGGCGAAATTTATTTATTACCTGAAGATGTTGTACTTTTCATCAATTCTTGGATGTCCGCTCTTCGCTCATAGCGGACCTTAATTGCAATAAATCTTTCGCCATGGGAACGCTATTACACTTGTAACTGACTGATAATATTGATCACTTAATTATGAACTATTGGCGAAAAATCACTGTATTACACTGATTTAATAGGAGAACTCGCAAGATTTAAAACCCCTTTGAACGAGTGAGAACGACAACATTCATGTTAAGTTGACTTGATGTCAACAGTCATTAACGAAATCTATTCCCCAAAATGAAAGTTAACTCACTGATTGGGAAAGAATAAAATGACAGTTCGCAAGAAAGGAAAATCAGCCAGAAATAACATATAACTGGCTGATTTATACTGATTAATCCTTGATTGTACTACCTTGCTTGTGGAACAGTTCACGGAAGACCGGATAAATATCTTCCTGATCGCGAATGTGCTGAATGGCAAAGTTATCAAACGTCTGCTGCAGATGTTCATATTCACGCCACAGCGTCTGGTGCGCCCGCCGGGTGATTTCGATATAGCTGTAGTAACGCACTACCGGCAGAATTTTCTTCGCCAGAATTTCATGACACAGCGGGGAGTCGTCCGCCCAGTTATCGCCGTCCGACGCCTGCGCGGCGTAAATGTTCCACTGCGCCGGGTCATAGCGCGCTTTCACTACTTCATCCATCAGTTTCAGCGCACTGGAGACTATCGTGCCGCCGGTTTCCTGTGAGTAGAAGAACTCGTGCTCATCTACCTCTTTGGCCTGAGTATGGTGGCGAATATAGACCACCTCCACGTTTTTATAGGTTCGGCTCAGGAACAGATAGAGCAGGATATAAAAGCGTTTGGCCATGTCCTTGGTAGATTGATCCATCGAGCCTGAGACGTCCATCAGACAGAACATCACCGCCTGGCTGGAAGGCTCAGGGCGTTTCTCGTAGTTCTTGTAGCGTAGGTCAAAGGTGTCGATAAACGGCACGCGGTCGATTTTTGCCCGTAGTTCGGCAATTTCTTTACGTAGACGTTCTTCTTCCAGAAGCTGCGCCGGTTCGCTTTTGGCCACTTCATCGAGCGTGGCTTCCAGCGCGTGCAGCTCGCGACGTTTACCTGCGGTCATCGCCGTACGACGGGCGAGGGAGTTTTGCAGTGAACGCACGACGCTGATGTTCGCCGGTACACCGTTGGCGGTGAAGCCTGCACGGTGCGTTTTAAACTCGGTGAGCTGACGCTGTTGGTTACGCTTGAGGTTAGGCAGCGCCAGGTCTTCAAACAGCAGATCCAGATACTCATCTTTGGAAATCTGGAACACGAACTCATCCTGACCTTCGCCATCGGCGCTGGCCTGTCCCTGACCACTACCGCCGCCACCGCCGCCGCCCTGTGGTCGCTCGATACGATCGTTTTGTACGAAGTGGTCGTTACCGGGATGAACCCGATGCCGCAATCCGCCGCGCCCCTGATGGAACATCGGCTCGCTAATATCATCCGTCGGAATGGAGACAGATTCACCGCTGTCGATATCGGTCACCGAACGTTTGTTGATGGCCTCGGAGATCGACTGTTTTATTTGCGCTTTATAACGGCGCAAGAAGCGCTGGCGGTTAACCGCACTCTTGTTTTTGCCGTTCAGACGCCGGTCAATGAACCAGGTCATAGCCCCTCCTGAACTGCTTTTGCCAACTTACTGCGCCTGTAAGTGCCGGATGAACCGGCCTACGGGACATTGTTGTCGGCCCGGCAGCGCGAACGCCGTCGGGTACCGTGTGGTTATGACGATTTACGCACGCGCAGATACCATTCGCACAACAGGCGAACCTGTTTGCGGGTATAGCCTTTTTCCATCATCCGATCGACAAAATCGTCGTGCTTTTTCTGCTCATCGGTTGAGGTCTTCGCGTTAAACGAAATCACCGGCAGCAGCTCTTCGGTATTGGAGAACATTTTCTTCTCAATAACGGTGCGCAGCTTCTCGTAACTCGTCCAGTTCGGGTTGCGGCCGTTGTTGTTGGCGCGGGCGCGCAGCACAAAGTTGACTATCTCATTGCGGAAGTCTTTCGGGTTGCTGATCCCCGCAGGCTTCTCAATTTTCTCCAGTTCAGCGTTCAGCGATTCACGGTCGAACAACTGTCCGGTATCCGGGTCGCGATACTCCTGATCCTGAATCCAGAAATCGGCGTAGGTAACATAACGGTCGAAAATGTTCTGCCCGTATTCCGAGTAGGATTCGAGGTACGCCGTCTGGATCTCTTTACCGATAAACTCGGCGTATTTCGGGATCAGATAGCCTTTGAGGAACTCCAGGTAGCGTTCCGACTGCTCCTGCGGGAACTGCTCGCGTTCGATCTGCTGTTCCAGCACGTAGAACAGATGTACCGGGTTCGCCGCCACTTCGGCGTGGTCGAAGTTGAACACGCGAGAGAGGATCTTAAAGGCGAAACGGGTAGAGAGACCGTTCATTCCTTCGTCCACGCCCGCATAGTCGCGATACTCCTGGTAGGACTTCGCTTTCGGGTCAGTATCCTTCAGGCTTTCACCGTCGTACACGCGCATTTTCGAGTAGATGCTGGAGTTTTCCGGCTCTTTCAGGCGTGAAAGAATCGAGAAGCGTGACAGCGTTTCCAGCGTGCCCGGCGCGCAAGGCGCGTGGGTCAGCTCACTGTTGTTAAGCAGTTTTTCGTAAATCTTGATCTCTTCGGAGATGCGTAAGCAGTAAGGCACCTTGACGATGTAAACACGGTCGAGGAACGCCTCGTTGTTTTTGTTGTTGCGGAAGGTGACCCACTCAGATTCGTTCGAGTGTGCCAGGATAATGCCGTTAAAGGGCAGGGCAGAGATCCCTTCGGTCCCGTTGTAGTTACCTTCCTGGGTGGCCGTCAGCAGCGGATGCAGCACCTTGATTGGCGCTTTAAACATCTCGACGAACTCCATGATCCCCTGGTTGGCGCGGCACAGGGCACCGGAATAGCCGTAGGCATCCGGGTCGTTCTGCGCGTAGTGTTCAAGTTTGCGGATATCGACTTTACCGACCAGCGCGGAGATATCCTGGTTGTTTTCATCGCCCGGTTCAGTTTTGGCAATCGCAATCTGTTCAAGGATGGATGGCCAGACTTTCACCACGCGGAATTTGGTAATATCGCCGCCGAATTCGTGCAGGCGCTTCGCGGCCCACGGCGACATAATGGTGCCCAGATAGCGGGTTGGCACGCCGTACTCTTTTTCCAGAATCTGCGCGTCTTCCTGCGGATTAAACAGGCACAAAGGATGATCGTTAACCGGACTACGCTCGCCGTTGGCGCTCAGCACGTAAATAGGTACGCGCTGCATCAGCGCTTTAAGACGCTCCGCCAGCGAGGATTTACCGCCGCCGACTGGGCCTAATAAGTAGAGGATCTGTTTCTTTTCTTCCAGTCCCTGGGCGGCATGTTTCAAATAGGAGACGATCTGTTCAATCGCTTCTTCCATGCCGTAGAATTCTTCAAACGCCGGATAGCGTCCGATGACTCGGTTCGAAAAGAGACGGGAAAGCCGCGGTTCCTGGGCAGTATCAACCATTACAGGCTCGCCAATAGCGGTTAATAGCCGTTCTGCTGCGTTAGCATAGGCACTGCGATCTTGCCGACAAATGGTAAGAAACTCCTGCAGTGTGAACTCTTCGTCCTTGGCAGCATCATAGCGCTGGCGATAGTGATCGAATATATTCATGGCATGCCGTCCTCTTGTATACTCTGGGAACATTTTAGAATTCTACTTTTAGCGTAGTTCTTCAACGGGATAAAAAATGATCCGTCCTATTTGTTATGAGCGAGTATCCACGAAAAATCAACTTTCGGAAGCAGGTAATGGTGCTGGTGGTCTAGACGACCAAAGGGCAGCCATTGACCGTTACCTAGATGAGAAGAAACAGTTATTTAGTGAAGGCCGTATTTACCTACAAGACCGTGGGGTATCTGCTTTTCGCAATGATAACATCAGTCCTGATTCACAGTTGGGTATGTTTCTGGAAGGAATTCGTCGTAAGGAATATGGTGAAGGTGATGCATTGATAGTATTGAGTCTGGATAGGCTTAGTAGGCGTTCTAGCTGGTCAGAAGATACTATTCGATACATTGTTGAAAGTGGTGTTGAAGTTCATGATATCAGTGGGCGACTAGTGCTGAACCGTAACGACGCTAACTCGAAGATCATTATGGAACTAATTCAGGGTCGTTCTTACAATGAATCTTTGCTGAAATCAACACGTGCCATTGCGGCATGGGATAGGAAGATTAAAGAAGCGATCAAAGATGGGAAGGTGATATCAAATAGAATGCCAGTTTGGTTAGTCAATGATGGTGGTAGGTATGCCGTCAATGAAAAAAAAGTAGAGGTGATTCGTTCGTGTTTCCAGATGTATGCAAATGGTATGAGCACTGGTGAGATAGTAAAATGACCTGCCCCCACGATTAGATACAACACTCAGTTAGTAACGTCGGAATCTTCATTCTCAGAATGACCCTTTCTCCAGCCCGCTGCAAATTCAGACGGTGTCTGATAATTCAGCGTG
>NZ_CABTJS010000128.1:0-34717 GCF_902485085.1 uncultured Kluyvera sp. | reverse complement strand
TCGAAAGTACCGTCCTGAGACTGAGTTTCCAGATCTTTCAGACGTTTGATGGACTGACGAACGGTTTTCCAGTTAGTCAGCATACCGCCCAGCCAGCGATGGTTCACGAAGAACTGGTCGCAGCTCAGAGCAGCATCTTTCACAGCTTCGCTTGCAGCGCGTTTAGTACCAACGAAAAGGATTTTGCCTTTACGAGAAGAGATCTTGTTCAGTTCAGCCAGAGCTTCGTTGAACATTGGTACAGTTTTCTCAAGGTTGATGATGTGAACTTTGTTACGTGCGCCGAAGATGAAAGGCTTCATTTTCGGGTTCCAGTAACGGGTCTGGTGACCGAAGTGTACACCAGCCTTGAGCATGTCGCGCATGGAAACAGTTGCCATGGTTAAAACCTCTATAGATTAAGTTGGGGTTATGCCTCCACGTATCCCATATTACCGACCCCGAAGGGCACCCCGGAATATGTGCCGATACGTGTGTGTTATTTACACAAAGTGAGATTTGTCGCTTCCGGACAAAACAAGAATGAGCGGAAGTTCGGCGCGCTTTATACCATAAAAGCGGCGCAGATACCAACAGTTGTTATCTCCGACGCAGGGCACGAAAGGCGAAGTTCAGAATGATTCTCAATTTGGCACCAGGCGCCTCGGGCTGTTAACATTGACATTACTAACACTCAATTATTGTCGAAAAAATCGACACTGATGGACATATTCCATGGCGATTTCTATTAAGACCCCTGAAGATATTGAAAAAATGCGCGTTGCCGGCCGTCTGGCCGCCGAAGTGCTGGAAATGATCGAGCCGTACGTGAAGCCTGGCGTGACCACCGGCGAACTGGACCGCATCTGCAACGACTACATCGTCAACGAGCAGAAAGCGGTCTCCGCCTGCCTGAACTACCACGGTTTCCCGAAATCCGTCTGCATCTCCATTAATGAAGTGGTATGCCACGGTATTCCGGATGACGAAAAACACCTGAAAGATGGCGACATCGTCAACATCGACGTCACGGTCATCAAAGACGAGTTCCACGGTGACACCTCCAAAATGTTTATCGTGGGCAAACCAACCATTCTGGGCGAGCGTCTGTGCCGTGTGACTCAGGAAAGCCTGTATGTGGCGCTGAAAATGGTGAAACCGGGCGTGAACCTGCGTGAAATTGGCGCGGCTATCCAGAAGTTTGTGGAAGCGGAAGGGTTCTCTGTGGTACGCGAATACTGCGGTCACGGCATTGGCCGCGGCTTCCATGAAGAGCCGCAGGTACTGCACTACGACTCTCGCGAAACGGACGTGGTGCTGAAACAGGGCATGACCTTTACTATCGAGCCGATGGTTAACGCCGGTAAGAAAGAGATCCGCACCATGAAAGACGGCTGGACGGTAAAAACCAAAGACCGAAGCTTGTCTGCGCAGTACGAGCATACTATTGTGGTGACAGACAACGGCTGCGAAATACTGACGTTACGCAAGGATGACACCATCCCGGCGATAATCTCGCACAACGAATAACGAAAGCCGGCGAATGCCGGCTTTTTTTATGGGTGATAGTTTTTTCTTATGGGCGGCGCGCGCTATGAGTAACTCCATACCTGAACTGGCTTGTACAATCCTCCCTGCCCTGCCCGGCCAGCCGGAGAACCCGGTCGATTGGCCCGAAGCCAGTCTGAACTGCACCGATATCAAAAACCGGCTCGATGAGTTTCAGCGCTGGCTGGGCGCTGCCTTTGATGAAGGCATCTCTGCCGAGCAATTGATTGAAGCGCGCACCGAGTTTATCGACCAACTGCTGCAACGCCTGTGGCTGCTGTACGGTTTTGGTCCCATAGAGGATGCGGCGCTGGTCGCCGTCGGCGGCTATGGTCGCGGTGAGCTGCACCCCCTTTCCGACGTTGACCTGCTGATTCTGAGCCGCAAAAAGCTGCCCGATGAGCAGGCACAGAAAATCGGCGAACTGCTGACGCTGCTGTGGGATATCAAGCTAGAAGTAGGCCACAGCGTACGTACGCTAGAAGAGTGCCTGCTGGAAGGCTTATCAGACTTAACCGTCGCTACCAACCTGATTGAATCACGCCTGCTGATTGGCGACGTCGCGCTGTTCCTCGAACTACAAAAGCATATTTTCAGCGAAGGCTTCTGGCCGTCAGAAACGTTCTTCCCGGCCAAAGTTGCCGAACAAGAGGCGCGCCACCAGCGCTATCACGGCACCAGCTACAACCTCGAACCAGACATTAAAAGCAGCCCCGGCGGCCTGCGCGATATCCATACCATTCAGTGGGTCGCTCGCCGTCACTTTGGCGCAACCTCAATGGATGAGATGGTGAGCTTCGGCTTCCTGACTGAAGCCGAGCGCAATGAGTTAAACGAGTGTCTTCACTTGCTGTGGCGCATCCGCTTCGCTCTGCACCTCGAACTCAACCGCTATGACAACCGCCTGCTGTTCGACCGCCAGCTCAGCGTTGCCCGCCGCCTGAAATACGAAGGCGAAGGCAACCAGCCGATCGAACACATGATGAAGGATTTCTATCGCGTCACCCGCCGCGTCGGCGAGCTGAACCACATGCTGCTGCAGCTGTTTGACGAAGCAATTCTCGCCCTCACTGAAGATGAAAAGCCGCGGGCGATTGACGACGATTTCCAACTGCGCGGTACGCTTATCGACCTGCGCGACGACACCTTGTTCATCCGCGAGCCGCAGGCCATTCTGCGCATGTTCCACATCATGGTGCGTAACAGCAGCATTACCGGTATTTACTCGACCACGTTACGTCATCTGCGCCATGCCCGTCGTCACCTCAGCCAGCCGCTCTGCTATATCCCGGAAGCGCGTGAGCTGTTCCTGAGCATGCTTCGCCACCAGGGCGCCGTCAGCCGCGGCCTGCTGCCGATGCATCGCCACAGCGTACTGTGGGCCTACATGCCGCAGTGGTCGTATATCGTCGGTCAGATGCAGTTTGACCTGTTCCATGCCTACACGGTCGATGAACACACCATTCGCGTATTGCTGAAGCTCGAGAGCTTCGCCAATGAAGAGACGCGTTCGCGCCACCCGCTATGCGTCGATCTCTGGCCGCGGCTGAACCATCCAGAGCTTATCCTGATTGCCGCCCTGTTCCACGATATTGCCAAAGGGCGCGGCGGCGACCACTCCATTCTTGGCGCGCAGGATGTCCTGAAGTTCGCCGAGCTACACGGTCTGAACTCGCGGGAAACCCAATTAGTTGCCTGGCTGGTACGTCAGCATCTGCTGATGTCGGTCACCGCTCAACGCCGCGATATTCAGGACCCCGAAGTGATCAAGCAGTTTGCCGAAGAGGTGCAGACCGAGCACCGTCTGCGCTTCCTGGTATGCCTGACGGTCGCCGATATCTGCGCAACTAACGAAACCCTGTGGAATAGCTGGAAGCAGAGCCTGCTGCGCGAGCTCTACTTCGCCACCGAAAAACAGCTGCGTCGGGGGATGCAGAACACGCCGGATATGCGCGAACGCGTCCGTCATCATCAGATGCAGGCGCTGGCGCTGCTGCGTATGGACAACATTAACGAGGAAACGCTGCACCAAATCTGGAACCGCTGCCGCGCCAACTATTTTGTGCGCCACACGCCAAACCAGCTTGCATGGCACGCCCGTCATCTGTTGAAGCACGACCTCACCCAGCCGATGATCTTGCTCAGTCCGCAGGCCACCCGCGGCGGTACCGAGATCTTTATCTGGAGCCCGGACAGACCGTATCTGTTTGCCGCCGTTTGCGCCGAGCTCGACCGCCGCAACCTCAGCGTGCACGACGCGCAGATTTTCACCACCCGCGACGGCATGGCGATGGACTCCTTTATCGTACTTGAGCCAGACGGCAGTCCGCTCTCCGGTGACCGCCATGAAGCCATTCGTTTTGGGCTGGAACAGGCAATTACTCAACGCAGTTGGCAGCCGCCTCAGCCGCGTCGTCAGGCGGCAAAACTGCGCCATTTCTCGGTCGATACCGAAGTCAATTTCCTGCCAACCCACACCGACCGGAAATCGTTCCTCGAACTGATTGCCCTCGATCAGCCCGGCCTGCTCGCTCGCGTCGGCCAGGTGTTTGCCGACCTCGGGATCTCGCTCCACGGGGCGAGAATTACGACAATTGGTGAACGAGTAGAAGATTTATTTATAATCGCCACCGCCGACCGGCGTGCGCTTAATAATGTGCTCCAACAAGAAGTGCAACAACGGTTGACAGCAGCCCTCAATCCAAACGATAAAGGGTGACGTATTTTTTTTAAGTAAATGGAAAGAGAAACAATGCAGCAATTACAGAACGTTATTGAGTCCGCTTTTGAGCGTCGCGCCGACATCACGCCGGCAAATGTGGATACCGTAACCCGCGAAGCGGTTAACCAGGTGATTTCCCTGCTGGATTCCGGCGCGCTGCGTGTCGCTGAAAAGATTGACGGTCAGTGGGTAACTCACCAGTGGCTGAAGAAAGCGGTTCTGCTCTCTTTCCGTATTAACGATAACCAGGTTATCGACGGTGCGGAAAGCCGCTACTTCGATAAAGTACCAATGAAATTCGCTGACTACGACGAAGCGCGTTTCCAGAAAGAAGGTTTCCGCGTAGTGCCACCGGCTGCGGTTCGTCAGGGCGCATTCATCGCTCGCAACACCGTACTGATGCCATCCTATGTGAACATCGGTGCTTACGTTGACGAAGGCTCCATGGTGGATACCTGGGCGACCGTCGGTTCTTGCGCGCAGATCGGTAAAAACGTTCACCTGTCCGGCGGCGTCGGCATCGGTGGCGTTCTGGAACCACTGCAGGCTAACCCAACCATCATCGAAGACAACTGCTTCATCGGCGCACGCTCTGAAGTCGTTGAAGGCGTTATCGTAGAAGAAGGTTCCGTAATCTCCATGGGCGTGTACCTGGGTCAGAGCACCAAAATCTACGACCGCGAAACCGGCGAAGTCTTCTATGGTCGCGTACCGGCAGGCTCCGTTGTCGTTTCCGGCAACCTGCCATCCAAAGACGGCAAGTACAGCCTGTACTGCGCGGTGATTGTGAAAAAAGTGGATGCCAAAACCCGCGGTAAAGTGGGCATCAACGAGCTACTGCGTACTATCGATTAATAAGATGCGAAAAAGCGGGGGCAACCCCGCTTTTTTTTATTCGTAAGCTGGCGGAAATAGATTTTTTCGTTAATTATTCAATAGTTAATTTAGATCAGGGGTACCGCTATGTACGATAATTTGAAAAGCCTGGGGATTACCAATCCCGATGAAATCGATCGTTACAGCCTCCGGCAGGAAGCCAACAACGATATCCTGAAAATCTATTTCCAGAAGGACAAGGGTGAGTTTTTCGCCAAGAGCGTGAAGTTCAAATATCCACGCCAGCGTAAAACCATCGCCGGTGATGGTCAGGGTTTCAAGGAAGTGCAGGAGATAAGCCCAAACCTGCGCTACGTGATTGATGAGCTGGACCAAATCTGCCAGCGCGATCGTACGGAAGTCGATCTTAAGCGTAAGATCCTTGACGATCTGCGCCATCTCGAAAGCGTCGTTACCAACAAGATCAGCGAAATTGAAGCCGATCTGGAGAAGTTGACCCGCAATAAGTAAGTTTTATGCGGTTTGTCTTCCCGGGCGAGCGCAAGCGACCCCGGGTTCCATTAGCTCATCGTTGTTCATCCAACTGCAACGCAATATACAGCAGCAGCCTGTCGTCGAAATTCCCCAAATCCAGCCCGGTCAGCTCCGAAATTCGGTTCAATCGATACTCCAGCGTATTACGGTGAATAAACAGCGCCTTTGAGGTCGCCAGCGGCTGCACGTTGTTGCGAAACCATGCCGTCAACGTCCGACGCAGCAGGCCATTATTATCCATCGCCTTCAGACGCATCAGCGGACGCGACAGCTCGTTGGCCTGCCAGCCACCGCGTAGGCTGTCGAGCAGTACTGGCAGCATCAAATCCTGGTAAAAATAGCTACGGCTCTCCGGCATGCGCTGTTTACCCACCATCATGGTGGTGCGCGCCGTACGGTAGGAGCGGGCGATACTGCCCGGCCCGGTAAAGTAGTTGCCGAGCGCCACGCGAAAACGCAGATGCCCATTCTCTTTCATGCGGGAAATCAGCTGTTCTACTCGCTTCTGGTGATCTTCTGCATCCCAGCGTCCAAACTGGTTGAGCGCCGGTTTCAACACCACCATTTCGGTCAGCGAGACTATCGCAATCAGGTTATTACGCTCTGGCGTCGTCAGCGCATTTTGCAGCTGCTGAAGCTCAGCCATCGCGCTGTCAACGCCCAACTGCCCGCTGTCGACTTCCACCACCGCCGCCACACGCGGCTGATTGAGGTCAATGCCCAGTCGCTGCGCCCATTCGGTCAGCGCCGGGGTGTTCTCTTCGGCTTGAATCAGGTTCATCACCAGCTCTTCACGCAGGCGGCTATCCTGCGCCAGCAGGTGCATCAGACGAGACTGTTCCAGCATCATCTCCGCCGTCATGCACACCAGCTCGCCGTATTTACGCAGCGTTTCCGGCTCTCCGGTCAGGCCAATAACGCCGACAATCTCGCCTTCCAGGCGCAGCGGCAGGTTAATCCCCTGACGCACCCCATGCAGGTGTCGGGCAACGGCATCGTCGATGTCCACCACGCGCCCTTGAGAGAGCACCAGCAGCGCGCCTTCGTGCAATTCCCCAATACGCTCACGATCGCCGCTGCCGATAATGCGCCCGCGGGCATCCATTACGTTAATATTGGTATCGATAATGCGCATGGTGCGCGCCACGATATCCTGCGCCATTTTAGTATCAAGATGCCAGCTAGCCATGAACCCCTCCTATGAGCAGGTTACATGATAAGAAAGATACAAAAGCGCCGCACTGTGCAAATGCACAAAGCACGGTTGAGAACTATGGAGTTGTGGGGTGCTTCACATTACGAAGGGAAAAACCCTTTCCCCGGGCGGGGAAAGGGTTGAGGTCACGATTACTGCATCAGCAGGTAGATGGAGCTATCGCCACGCTGGATGTTCAGCGCCAGTACGGAAGGTTTACTATCGAGGATTTTGCGCAGCTCAGCGATGTTTTTCACCGCCTGCTGGTTAGCGCCCACGATAATGTCCCCTTTCTTCAGGCCAATCTGCGCTGCCGGAGAACCCGCTTTCACGGTATTCACCACCACGCCTTTGTCCTGACCTTTGTTGCTCATTTCAGCCCCTTCGATACCGCTGAAGATAGAGCTGGAGTCAACCTGGGTCTGGCTGCTCTGCTGAAGTTCCAGTTCTACCGTTACCGGCTTACCGTCACGCAGCAGGCCAAGGCTGATTTTGCTGCCTACCGGCATGGTGCCGACCTGCGCACGAAGTGCCGCGAAGCTGCTGATCGCCTTACCGTTCAGTGAGGTAATCACGTCACCGGCTTTAATCCCGGCTTTCGCCGCTGAAGAGTTCGGCATGACCTGGCTTACGAAAGCACCGCGCTGAGCGTCGACCTTCATCGCTTTCGCCAGCTCGGAGTTCAGTTCGGTCCCCATAATGCCCAGCTCACCGCGTTTCACCTGACCAAATTTCACCATCTGGTCGGTCAGGTTTTTCACCATGTTGCTCGGGATGGCGAAGCCGATACCGATGTTACCGCCGTCCGGTGCGAGGATAGCGGTGTTAATACCGATAAGCTCGCCGTTCAGGTTCACCAGCGCACCGCCGGAGTTACCGCGGTTAATGGCCGCATCGGTCTGGATAAAGTTTTCGTAGTTTTCAACGTTCAGGCCGCTACGACCCAGCGCGGAGACGATACCGGAAGTCACGGTTTCACCCAGACCAAACGGGTTACCGATAGCCACGGTGTAGTCACCAACGCGCAGAGCGTCAGAGTCCGCCAGCTTAATCGCCGTCAGGTTTTTCGGATCCTGAATCTGAATCAGCGCAATGTCGGAACGCGGGTCTTTACCCACCACTTTCGCGTCAAACTTACGGCCGTCACTCAGCTGAACCTTAATGGAATTGGCGTTATCCACCACGTGGTTGTTAGTGACGACGTAGCCTTTCGCGGCGTCAATCACGACACCAGAACCGAGGGCCATAAATTTCTGTTGCTGCTGCGGCTGATTGCCGCCATCCGGGCCCGCGCCGCCCTGACAGAACGGGGAGCTCTGGAACGGGGAACCGTCCTGGCAGAACGGCGAGTTGTCGCCGAAGAACTGCTGGAAGTTACGTCCCATACGCGGCGTGTTTACCGTTGTGCTGCCCTCAACATTAATGCTGACGACAGACGGCATCACCTTTTCCAGCATCGGTGCCAGACTTGGCATTGGCTGCGCAGCGGATGCGGAGGAAGATGCCGTCTCGGCCGCGCTAGCGGACAACGGAGACAGAGCCAGACTTAAACTAAGAGCCAGTGCACTCATTGCTAACGTGGTTTTTTTCATGTGTTTCAATCTCAATATCAGATTACGCAAAATTGCTATGTTCGTGACTATCAGATTCACTTTATGGCACTAAGTTCCGTGCAACTGCATCAGCTAAAAGTAAAAATTTATTGAGCGTCTTTACAAAACTTCTGATTATTCTACCGCCATCAAGCGACGATATTCATCCCATGCGTAGAGATCCGTCATCCCGCTGATATAATCCTGAAGCAGGCGACAACGATAATAATATTCCATTACCGGAAAATCGACGGAATCACGAGAAAGTTTATTTACTGCCTCAACGTAAGCTAAACGATGGCGCGTTGAGAGCTTGCAAAATAGCCGGGATTCGATAGGCAAGTGGCGCACGCGTTCTTGTTCTGCCAGCGCACTAAAATCGCTTAAGGATAATTTAAGCAAAGGCGCGTATATATCCAATAACCCGCCAATCACCCGGTACCCCTGGAGTTCAAGTTGCTCAACCTCTGGATGGCTAAACACATGTTTTCTTGCAACATTCTTATATAGCTTCAGCAATTGGCTGTAGCTACTGTCATCTTCCAGCAGCGCATGGTTAAAATCACCCTGATAAATCTTCGGAAGATTTTCAATAAACCGCTGTGCCGCATAAGGCACCAGTTTATTTAATGTATTCACCCGCAAATACATAAAGAACTGATCTTCTGTGCTACGGCTTAATGAGTTTGAACGGGATTTATCCCACGCATTTTCGACGACCTGAGCAAACAACGAGCCTTTGTTATGCTCCGGCCAGGCGTCATATAAATGCTGATACAACTGCTCAACGCTGAAGACGCGTTTTTCCACCGCATCTTCGAGGTCAGCCACACAATAAGAAATATCATCCGCTGCTTCCATAATCCAGGTTAATGGGAAGCGATTGTAAGGAGCTAAATCCAGTTCTTTACGTAAACGTTCAATATAGGGCTCTTCCGCCAGGTAGTAACCGGGCTTTTTCATTAAATAGCTGTGCGTCGCCGGGGTCTCTGTCGCCCACCAGGCCGGGCGCGTATATTTTAAGATACACCCCACCTGCGCCCAGGTCAGGTTCATGCGCATCAGGGTATGTACCAGGCGGATCCCCTGCGCGTTCCCTTCAAAATGGCACAGGTCCTGACGCACTTTACTGCGCAGCGTATTGAGCGTCTCTTCGCCCTCTCTCAACCGCAGGTCAGCAACTTCACAGCGATCATGGCTTAATGGCTGACTCAGCGCATCTTTCGGGGCCAGTCGCTGACTAAACCAGTCGTTGATTGCCGCTTCACCAAAATGACCAAACGGCGGGTTGCCGATATCGTGCATCAGGCAGGCCATCTCTACGATACTTTCAAACGGCCCGGTCAAGTCATCCAGCCCGTAAACTTCCAGCAGCTTTTTCTCTTTTAAGCGGCTCAGTATCTCTTTGGCGATGTAACGCCCCACCTGCTGGACTTCCATCGAGTGCGTGAGGCGGGTACGGACAGCCGCGTTACGCTCCAGCGGAAACACCTGCGTTTTCTGCTGCAAGCGACGTATCGCCGGTGAGTTGATAATGCGCCCGCGATCGCTTTCAAAAATGCGCAGAATCTCATGTTCGGAGCTGACACCCTGCGGTGAACGATAGCGCCGACGCCAGTTAATTTTATTGCGAAAATCAATCTTAGTCATAGCCTCTCCGTCGCAAGCAATGCGCTTCCCCTGAACCGCATGATAGACTATGCCTTTAAACATGGCACATCGCGAGTAAATCTATGAAAATCGGCATTATTGGCGCAATGGAAGAAGAAGTTACGCTGCTGCGTGACAAAATCGAAAATCGTCAGACTATCACCATCGGCGGTAGCGAAATCTACACGGGTCAGCTGAACGGCGTAGATGTCGCGTTACTGAAGTCCGGCATTGGTAAAGTTGCCGCCGCAATGGGTGCTGCGCTGCTGCTGGAGCGCTGCCAGCCAGACGTGATTATCAACACCGGCTCTGCGGGCGGCCTTGCGCCAACGCTGAAAGTGGGCGATATCGTGGTTTCTGACGAAGCGCGCTACCACGATGCCGACGTTACCGCATTCGGCTACGAAATTGGCCAGATGGCAGGTTGCCCTGCGGCGTTTAAAGCCGACGACAAACTGATTGCCGCCGCTGAAGCGTGCATCAAATCCCTCGACCTGAACGCCGTGCGCGGCCTGATCGTCAGCGGTGATGCCTTCATCAACGGCTCCGTCGCGCTGGCGAAAATCCGTCACAACTTCCCGCAGGCCATTGCCGTAGAGATGGAAGCCACGGCTATTGCCCACGTTTGCCACAACTTTGGCGTGCCGTTCGTAGTCGTTCGCGCGATTTCCGACGTTGCCGATCAGCAGTCTCACCTGAGCTTCGAAGAGTTCCTGGCCGTTGCCGCGAAGCAGTCGACCCTGATGGTCGAAACGCTGGTACAGAAACTGGCGCGTGGCTAAGCGGCTGATAACAGGGCTACTTGCCCTGCTGCTTAGCACCCCGGCGTGGCTTTTCGCCGCGCCGCGGGTTATCACCCTATCCCCTGCGAATACCGAACTGGCCTTTGCCGCCGGGATCACGCCCGTTGGCGTCAGCGCCTGGTCTGACTACCCCGCCGCCGCAAAAGAGATAGAACAAGTCGCCTCCTGGCAAGGGATTAACCTTGAACGTATAGTCGCGCTGCACCCGGACGTCGTATTAGCGTGGAAAGAAGGCAACGCCGAACGCCAGGTCAACCAACTGCGTTCGCTGGGTATTACCGTCCTGTGGGTTGATACGCACAGTATTGAAGAAATTGCCGCGACGCTTCGCCAACTGGCGAAATGGAGTCCACACCCGGAGAAAGCCGAGCAGGCGGCCACCGCGCTGCTGAGCGACTACGCACAGCTAAAGGCGCAGTACGCTAGTAAGCCGAAAAAACGGGTCTTTATGCAGTTTGGCTTTAACCCTATTTTCACCAGCAACAAAAGCGCCATTCAGAACCAGGTGCTGGAAATCTGCGGCGGTCAAAACATCTTTGCCGACAGCCGGGTAGCCTGGCCTCAGGTAAGTCGCGAACAGGTGCTGATGCGTAAGCCGCAGGTGATTGTCGCGGCCGGCGATGTAGGTCAGATTCCGAAAATCCAGCAGTACTGGGCAAGCCAGCTCACAATCCCGATTATTCCCCTCAATAGTGACTGGTTTGAACGCGCGAGCCCACGTATTATCCTCGCCGCAAAACAACTCTGTACTGCGCTGTCGCAGGTTAATTAATCGGGTAATTGGTCATGCTTGTCTATTGGCTGGATATTGTAGGCACCATCGTTTTCGCGGTCTCCGGCGTACTGCTGGCGGGAAAGCTACGGATGGACCCTTTTGGCGTATTGGTACTGGGAGTCGTTACCGCCGTCGGTGGTGGGACCATTCGCGATATGGCGCTGGCCAACGGCCCGGTATTCTGGGTGAAAGATCCCACAGACCTGGTGGTGGCGATGGTGACCAGTATGCTCACGATTGTTCTGGTGCGTCAGCCGCGCCGCCTGCCCAAATGGGTGCTGCCGGTGCTCGATGCCGTGGGGCTCGCCGTGTTTGTTGGTATCGGCGTGAACAAAGCGTTTCTCGCCCACTCTGGGCCGCTGGTCGCCGTCTGCATGGGCGTGGTCACCGGCGTGGGTGGCGGGATAATCCGCGACGTACTGGCACGTGAAGTGCCGATGATTCTACGAACAGAAATCTATGCCACCGCCTGTATTATCGGCGGGATTGTGCACGCCACCGCCTATTACACTTTCCAGGTACCGCTGGAAAACGCCAGCATGATGGGAATGGTGGTGACGCTGGCCATTCGCCTGGCGGCCATTCGCTGGCATCTGAAGTTGCCGACCTTTGCTCTGGACGATAACGGGCGTTAAACCTGTGTAGCCCGGCCAAGCACAGAGCCGATGGGGATGCCCCGGAGTCGACGCTAGCGCACCTCGTCCGGGCTACAAGAAATACAAAAAAAGCCCACCATTCGGTGGGCTTTTTCATTTATCTGGTCAGCAAGCTTAGATGCTGAAGGAAGAACCGCAGCCGCAGGTGCTGGTTGCATTTGGGTTGGTTACGATAAAGCGAGAACCTTCCAGACCTTCGGTGTAATCCACCGAACCGCCTACCAGATACTGCAGGCTCATCGGGTCGACCACCAGGCCTACGCCCTGTTTCTCGATGGTCATGTCGCCTTCGTTGATCTGATCATCAAAGGTAAAGCCATACTGGAAGCCGCTGCAACCGCCGCCCGTGATGTACACACGCAGCTTCAGGTTTGGATTCTCTTCATCCGCAATCAGGACTTTTACTTTTTTGGCTGCGGCGTCGGTAAACTCCAGCGGCAGCACTACGTCATCACTCATTTTTTGCTCCCATTAATACAGCGGGTCTGGGCAAATAATAACCCGACTCTTTTGGCCATTATCTAATACCCTAGTAAATCGTTCAAGTATTCTCCGGGGCCGACTGCCTGGCTTTCGCCTCTTGCTCGGCCTCCTGCTTCGCCAGGGTGCGCGCCAGAATCGTGGCGTAGAGCGGTTGTCCGCCGAGGAACTGCGCTAATAGCGTGGCACCGAGCCCGGTAATAATCATTGGCAAAATGAGCTGATAATTGTCGGTCATCTCCAGCACCAGCACAATCCCGGTGAGCGGCGCACGCACAGAAGCCGCCAACAGCGCGCCCATTCCGGCGATAGCAAAGGTCCCCGCATCCAGATTGTAGGCAGGAAAGAGATGCATCGCCGCCACACCAAAGGCCGTGCCCAGCAAGGTGCCCAGCGCCAGCATCGGCGCGAAAATACCGCCCGGCGCACCGGAAGAGAAGCACAAGAGCGTGGTGATAACACGAGCCACAAACAGAAACAGCAGCGTTCCGACGGTAAAGTTGCCCGCCGCCGCAATCGGAATCAGGTTAAAACCACCGCCCGCCGCCGCCGACTGAAACAGCCCCAGCACACCACAGCCACCGCCAATCAGACCACCAATCAACACCCATTTTTTCGTATTGCCGCCATGAATACGGAAAAACATATCCTGTGTTTTCAGCACCAGGGTATTAAACAGCGGGCCAACACAGCCAAAAATCACACCCAATACCAGATAAAGCCACAGCGTGTTAACCGGCGCATTGCTCAGTTTGCCGACTTCAATCACCGGCGTTTCGCCGTTGAAGATACGGAACACGATGCTCGACATAATAACGCCGGTAAACACCGCTTTAATGGAGATAAGGCTGTAGCGGAACTGCGGGCGCATCTCTTCAATAATAAAGAGGATCCCCGCAAGCGGCGCGTTAAACGCCGCCGACAGCCCCGCTGCCGCGCCGGTTGCCAGTAAGGTGTGGCGCGATTCTTCGCCGCGCTGGCGGAAGATATCGCCTACCATGCGCCCGATATTCCCACCAATCTGGACCGTTGGACCTTCGCGTCCAAGCACCATGCCCGAGCCGAGCGTCCCCAAGCCGCCAAAGAATTTCACCGGCAGCACGCGCCACCAGCGAACCGGGCGCAGGTCTTCAAGCGCGCCTTCAATTTCCGGGATGCCCGAACCGCCCGCTTCCGGCGCAAAGCGTCGCATCAGCCAGTAGCCGAACATGGCCAGCAGCGCCGACAGGATAAACGCCAGCGGCCAGACCAGATACCAGTGGTCGGCAACCTGCACCAACGTACCGATACGCACGTTCAGCACCCAGTTCACCGCATGTTCAAATGCCACGCCAACCACCCCAACAAGCGTGCCGACTACGGCGGACATCAGCAGCACCATCAGCGGTGTTTTATCGCGGTTCAGTAATTTACGCACCACATCGCGGCGACGTTTATGCACTATCCGCTGTGCCTCTAAAGGGGGTATTTCTGCTTTCATACCGTCATCACTAATTGGTAATACAAATAGGAAGGGAGGGCATTTTACCCAAGCCTGTGCGCTACGTCGCGAAAAAATTACGCTACGAGTGCTTTGTTGCAATCAGGCAAAAATTTCATAACTTCTGTGGAATAATTTAGAATAGCGGACAAAACATTTTTCACGAACCAGGATCCTGGCAATGAGCAAATCTGAAAACCTCTATAGCGCAGCGCGTGAACTTATCCCTGGCGGGGTCAACTCACCGGTACGTGCTTTCACCGGTGTCGGCGGTACGCCGCTGTTTATCGAGCGTGCGGACGGTGCCTATCTGTACGACGTGGATGGCAAAGCCTATATCGATTATGTCGGTTCCTGGGGGCCGATGGTGCTGGGTCATAACCACCCTGCCATCCGCAATGCGGTGATTGAAGCGGCAGAGCGCGGCCTGAGCTTCGGCGCACCAACCGAAATGGAAGTGACCATGGCGAAGCTGGTGACCGAACTGGTGCCAACCATGGACATGGTGCGTATGGTGAACTCCGGTACCGAAGCCACCATGAGCGCCATCCGTCTGGCGCGCGGTTTCACCGGCCGTGACAAAATCATCAAATTCGAAGGCTGCTACCACGGCCACGCCGACTGCCTGCTGGTGAAAGCAGGTTCCGGCGCGCTGACCCTCGGCCAGCCAAATTCACCGGGCGTACCGGCGGACTTCGCTAAGCACACCCTCACCTGTACTTATAACGATCTGGCTTCCGTGCGCGCCGCGTTCGAGCAGTTCCCACAGGAGATTGCCTGCATCATCGTTGAACCGGTTGCCGGTAACATGAACTGCATTCCACCGCAGGCTGATTTCCTGCCGGGCCTGCGCGCGCTGTGCGACGAGTTTGGCGCGCTGCTGATCATCGATGAAGTAATGACCGGCTTCCGCGTGGCGCTGGCAGGGGCACAGTCCTACTACGACGTGGTGCCGGATCTGACCTGCCTTGGCAAAATCATCGGCGGCGGTATGCCGGTGGGCGCTTTCGGTGGCCGTCGCGACGTGATGGACGCGCTGGCACCAACGGGCCCGGTGTACCAGGCCGGTACGCTTTCCGGTAACCCAATCGCGATGGCAGCGGGCTTTGCTTGCCTGACCGAAGTGGCACAGCCGGGCGTACATGAAACGCTGACCGATCTGACCAACCAACTGGCACAAGGACTGCTGGATGCCGCGCAAGAGACCGGTATTCCACTGGTGGTGAACAACGTGGGCGGGATGTTCGGGATCTTCTTTACCGAGGGTAAAGAAGTCACCTGCTATCAGGACGTGCTGAAGTGCGACGTTGAGCGCTTTAAGCGTTTCTTCCATCTGATGCTGGATGAAGGCGTGTACCTGGCACCGTCGGCGTTTGAGGCGGGCTTTATGTCCATCGCCCACAGCGAAGAAGACATCAATAACACCATTGATGCGGCGCGTCGGGTGTTTGCGAAGCTGTAATTCAGCGACACATGCCGGGTGGCGGCTTCGCCTTACCCGGCCTACGTGAATCGCATAATCTGTAGGCCGGATAAGCGCATGCGCCATCCGGCTTTTTAACGACTCTGCTTTCTCAGCAGATAGATAAAGTACGGCGCACCGATAAAGGTCGACAGCAGCCCTGCTGGCACCTGATACGGGAACATCAGCATGCGTCCACACCAGTCGGCAAACACCAGCATCAGTCCCCCGATCAGCGCGGAAATCACAATATGCGGCATCGTACGACGGAAGCCCATCATGCGCGCAATATGCGGCGCCATCAGCCCAACAAAGCTTAGCGGCCCGATGGTCAGCGTGGCCGCCGCCGTCAGGCACGCTGCCAGCAGCAGCAGGCCGATACGTGCCGGAGAGAGCGCCATCCCGATAGACCGCGCCGTCTCACCGCCCAGCGGCAGAATGGTTAACCAGCGACGGCACAGCGGCACCAGCAGCAGTAAAATCACCATCGCGATAGCCGACTGCACCACCTGCTCACCGGTCGCGTTATAGGTTGAACCGGAGATCCACGTCAGGATCTGCGCCATGCGCGGGTCACCGCTCGCTTGCAGCATCATCAGCAGCATAGTAAATGCGGTACTGAGCGCCATCCCCGCCAGCAGCATGCGATGCGGCGAAAATCCACCGCGCCCGGCGGCAATCAAGATAATCAGCAGCGTCACCGCCGCCCCCAGACTCCCCGCGGGTAGCAGCCAACCAAACGCGTTGCCCGGCACCACAAACAACATCAAGACCACGCCGAACGCCGCACCGGAGCTTATCCCCAGCACTTCCGGGCTCGCCATCGGGTTACCCGTTAAGCGCTGAATAATGCAGCCCGCCACCGCCAGCATCACACCCGCAATCAATGCCGACGCAATGCGCGGCCAGCGCCACTGCGCCAGCTCGTCAAGCAGCGTACCGCTCGCCCAGTGCCAACTGTGCGCATCGCGCCCCAGCGACAGGGCAACGAACATCGCCGCCAGCAGAATCACCAAACCGCCCAGCGCAAACCACTGCACGTTCTGACGTTCATTTGCCACGCTATCGCTGGCGTTCATTGACGGTGCGCTCATGCTACGCAGTCGAGGTAACAGCCAAAGCAACAGCGGTGCGCCAATCAGCGCGGTCACGGAGCCGGTAGAGACTTCCATCCACACGCGGGTGAGCCAGAGAATAAGCTGGTCAGAAAGCCACAGAATCAGCGCACCAATCAGCGGTGCCAGCATCAGTCGGGAAAGCAAACGTCGTGCGCCGAGCATCTTCGCCAGCAGCGGCGCAAACAGGCCGATAAAGCCAATAATCCCCACCGCATTGACGAGGAACGCACTGATAACGATAGCCAGCGTCAGCGCGCCCAGACGTGCCAGCGACAGCGCCAGCCCCAGGTTGCGCGCCACGCCGTCATCCAGGCCCATCAACGTTAACGGGCGCAGCAGCAGCAGCGTCAGCATCACGCCGCCCAACAGCTGTGGCCACAGACGCTGTACCACGCTCCAGTCGGTTTGCGTCAGCGTCCCGGTGCTCCACAGGAACATGCTTTGCAGCTGGTCGTGATGGAAAATCACCATCAGCTGGTTGATTGCGCCGCAGTACAGGCTCACCACCAGCCCGGCCAGAATCAGCGTCACCGGCGAGAGACGTTTACCCCACGCCACGCCAAACACTAGCGCGCCCACGATACAGGCACCCGCCAGGGCGGCAAACTGCGAAGTCAGCACGCCCGGTATCGCCCACAGCGTGGTTATCGTCATCCCCAGTTGGGCACCGGTTGCCACGCCAAGCGTCGTTGGCTCAGCCAGCGGGTTACGCAGCACCTGCTGGAACAGAACGCCCACCAGCCCCAGACCCGCCCCCACCAATAGGGAGATGGCCAGACGAGGCAATAGGCTGTAGTGGAATAGCATCTGGTCAATGGCGTTGATATCCGGCTGACGCATTGCCTGGAACCAAAGCGCGTTGGGCAGCGCCAGGTTGAAGTTAAACCAGGTCAGCGCCAGCGCGAGGATAAATAGCGCCAGCAGCAACACAGAGGCAAAAGGAGAGCGGGTCGTTTTCACGCTTGACCTCCTAATGCATTGTCGAGGATGCGAGCGAAGTTCATCGCCGACAGCGTCGCACCATAGAACCACACCGCCGGGACGTTCTGCACGCGGTTGGCGCGCACAAACGGCATCGCCTGCCATAACGGCGTGGCGGCCAGGCGGCGCATATCAGCCTCATTGCCGTGATCAAAGCAGAGAACGTCCACGTCTTTGTACGCCGCCAGCCTGTCGATACCGACCACCGTGCTGCCCCAAAAATTAGTTTCACCCTGCCAGGCGTTTTTCACACCCAGACGGTCGAGAATCTCCTGGAATAGGCAGTTCGGGCCAAACACCAGCATATGGCGAGAATCGAGCAGCGACATCATCAGCAGAGGGCGTTCGCCGCGCTGTGCAAAACGTGGCTTCAGGCTATCGATATAGGCATCAAACGCCGCCAGATGACGATGGGCCACATCCTGCTTGTTGAGCAGGTCTGCCATTTCCAGCAGCGAGCGGCGCGCCTGCTCCAGCGGCTGTTTGCCATCGCTGAAGGCAAAGCTTCGGCCCGGTGCAATTCGCGCGAGGATCTTCGGTGAAGGACCATAACCTGCGGACCAGACCAGCATAGAGGGCTTCATTTGGGTCAACAGTTCAAGATTAGGTTCGGTACGCAGCCCGACGTCAATCACCGAGTCCGGCAGCACCGGCTCGTTGACCCACATGCGGTAGTTGGGGATATCCGCCACGCCGTAGGGCGTTACGCCCAGCGCCAGCATCAGCTCGACGGGCAGCCACTCCAGCGCCACGATACGTTCGGCATTCACCGGCGCAGCCTGCGCTTTTTGCATCTGCCAGAGCAGCGGCGAGAGTGCCATCGCCGCCAGAAAACGGCGACGGCTTATCAAATTCGAATCAGTCATCAATAGACAAAACTTACCGGTGCAGCACCGGCTGGATGCGGCAGAATGCCCATTGGAATGCCATAAATCTGCTCCAGCGTGTCGCTGCGCATCAGTTCATCCGGCGTTCCCTGAGCAATCATTTCACCGCCGCGAAGCGCCACCAGATAATCGCAGTAGCGCGCCGCCATATTAATATCGTGCAGGACAGCAACGACCGTCAGACCGCGCTGCTGGCTCAGGCGATGCACCAGCGCTAGCACATCTACCTGATGAGCAATATCCAGCGCCGAAGTCGGTTCATCGAGCAACAGACAGCGACTGTCTTGCGCCACCAGCATGGCTATCCACGCACGCTGACGTTCGCCGCCGGAGAGGCTGTCCACCAGGCGATGCGCCAGCGGTTTTAGGCCAACCAGCGAAATCGCTTCTTCCACCTTCTCTCTGTCAGCCACGCCAAAACGTCCCAGCGCGCCGTGCCACGGGTAGCGACCAATTGCCACCAGTTCACGTACGGTCATCCCTTCTGCGGGCGGCAGCTGCTGCGGTAAATAAGCGACCTTACGGGCAAACGCTTTGCTGTTCCAGCTCGCCAGGGGCTGACCGTCGAGCAGAATCTCCCCTTCCGACGGCGGCTGATGGCGGCCAAGCATTTTCAGCAGCGTGGATTTGCCCGAGCCGTTATGACCGATAAGACCGGTCACTTTGCCCGCAGGAAAAGTTAAGGAAAGAGGATGAAGAAGCGTACGGCCTGGAACGCGAAAAACGACCTGTTCCAGAGAAAAGGTCGTATCAGAATGAGTTGTGTTGTCCTGCATAACCGTCAACATGTTAAAGGGCGCGGAAAATCCGCGCCCTGGAGGTGGTTAGAAACGGAACGTTGCGGTAGCAACAACCTGACGCTCTGCGCCCCAGTAGCATGCATATTCGCTATAGCAGCTGGAGACGTATTCGCGGTTGAACAGGTTATTGACGTTAACGGCAACAGACGAACCCGGCAGGCCGAAGCGGCCCAGATCGTATTTCACCATTGCATCGGCTACGGTATAACCGGCCACGTTAAACGCTTCATTTTTCTGCGCAGTCACGTTTTTGTAGTAGCTCACGGTTGAACCGGTATACCGCACACCCGCACCGAAGGTCAGGCCACTCAACGCCGTATCGTAGAAGGTGTAGTCAGTCCACAGAGATGCCTGATTACGTGGTACTTCTGCCGGACGCTGACCATTGAAGGTTGTATCTTCAGTGTATTCGGCATCGGTATAGCTATAGGCAGCCGTCACATTAATATTTTCGTTAACCGCTGCTTTCGCTTCTAATTCAATACCACGAGAGCGAATTTCCCCAGTCTGAACGCTATACCAGCCTGTAGTATCATTCGGATCGGAGGTCAGGTTCTTATTCTTGGTTAACTGATATACCGCTGCGGTCAACACGACTGGCATATCTTTAGGTACGTACTTCACGCCAGCTTCATACTGCTTACCACGAGAAGGATCGAATGGCTTACCTTCTTTGGTCGAGCCAGAAGTCGGTTCGAAAGATTCGCTATAGCTGAAATACGGGGAAATACCATTATCAAACAGATAGTTCAAACCACCACGCCAAGTGAACTGCTGGTCGTGATTCTGCGCCAGAGAGCTGCTGGAGCGGGTCAGGGTTGAAGCCATCGCATAGTCATAACGACCGCCCAACGTCAGCACCCATTTATTCCACTCCATCTGATCCTGCGCATACAGACCAGTCTGCTCCATACGGTTAAGTACGGCATAGTGAGACGTAATCTTGACGTCAGGATTGCCATACTGCGGATTACTCATATCCAGGGCACTGGCATCGCCATACAGCGCATCGACATCGTTACGCATGCGAGAATAGTCAACGCCAGTCAGCAGCGTATGATCAACATCGCCCGTGGCGAAGTTGGACTGCAACTGCGTATCAACAGTGAAGGCATTGAGGTTCTCGTCAGAGCGCACATACTTGCGCTGGATCTGGCCAGGATTGATATAGCCATAACCATATACCGAACGGTAGAGAGTTTTCACTTGATCGTAGCGCAGGTTCTGGCGCACGGTGAAGGTATCGTTGAACTCGTGAGAGAAGCTGTAGCCCACCATCTGCTGGCGGCGCTGCATTTTGTTATCTTTCTCGCCTTCATTGAAGTCGGTCGGCAGCTTGTGGGAATTGCCGTTCGCGTCAACGTAAGGAACAACTGTACCTTCACGCGGCAGCCAGCCGTAGTAACCCGCATCCGGATCGCTCTGGAAGTTACTCAGGAAAGTGAAATCTGTCTTATCATCCGGGCGCCAGCTGAAAGACGGTGCAATGGCGTAACGACTCGATTTCGCCATATCCTGCTGCGCATCCTGGCTGCGGCCTAAACCGGTCAGACGGTAAGACCATACGCCTGCATCATCGATAGCATCACTAAAGTCAAAACCGGTCTGCCAGAGATTATCAGTGCCCATCTTGAACTGAATTTCGCGCAGCGGTTCAGTGGTCGGGCGCTTGCTGACCATGCTCACGATACCGCCTGGGTTGCTGTTGCCATACAGCACAGAGGTTGGCCCGCGCATCACTTCAACGCGTTCCAGGAAATACGGGTCCATCGAAATTTCAGAGTAGTTATTGCCCTGAAGCTTCATACCATCCAGATACTGGTTGGTGTTAACCGTCGTCGGCGAGGTAAAACCACGAATGGAAACCACATCATAAGTTGATGAGCTGCCGCGGGTGGAGAAAACGCTTGGCGTATAGGCCATCGCATCTTTAACCGTCGCTGGCTGACGGATATCCATCTCTTGACGGGTAATCACCGAAACAGACTGTGGCGTCTTCTCAATCGGCGTATCCGTTTTGGTTGCCGTCGCGGAGTGCTTTGCCGCAATCGTTGCCGCCGGCCCCCAGGCACTTTCCTGAGCCGCCGGAGCTGCGGTGACGGTGATGGTTTCTTCTTTTGGTTTTTCTGCAGCCTGTGCATAGACAGACATGCCGCTAACCGCCGTGGCTACTACAACCGCGAGTTTACGCAGCGAGTGGGTTGGCTGAGCAGTTTTAAAACGCGCCATTGGTATATCTCTGATGAAGTGAATGATAACGTAAACGAGAATTATTATTATAACGATGGGAATAATAGGTCATGCATTGCACGCATAGCAAGCGATATAAGTCCCTACCAGAATTAAGGGGTTAAGAATTAAACAGATGAAATAATGGCGTTAAGAAAAAGAAAAAACTTAGGGATAAAAAAGCCCCTGCGCAAGGCTGGGGCTTAGTACTGATACGATGATGCTGTGATTGGCACCGAGCGATCCCGGAGTCGGCGTAAACGCCTCGTCCGGGCTACAGCTGGGTATAATGCCGGGTGCAACTTTAATTGCCGCCGAACATATCCTTAATCCAGCCCGCTACGCCGTCGCTGTCTTTCTTCTCCTGCGCTGGCGGCTGCTGTTGCTGCTGCTGCGGTTGTGAAGAAGACGAGTCAAACGGGTTCGCTGACTGCTGCTCGATAGCCTGCTGGCTCTGCTGACAGAGCGAATCCGGATCGGTTGTCCAGACCGGCAGCATACGCGTGCCCCCGCCGCCGCAGACGAAGTTACCGCCGTCGTCCACGCCCATGTTCACCACATCTTCCGGCGGCGTCAGATCCAGCGCGATAGGCGACTGGGTTTCCAGATAACGCTGGTAGATAGACATCGCACCGCTGGCACCGTACAGCTTGGTTGGCTGGTTATTATCGCGGCCTACCCAGGTGATCACCACTTCACGACCGTCAATCCCGGCAAACCAGGTATCGACGTTGTTGTTGGTGGTCCCGGTTTTCCCTGCCAGATGCAGGTTCGGGTATTTCGCACCCAGCTGACGACCAGTACCGCGCTGCACAACCTGCTGCATAGTCCACAGCGTCAGATAAGCCGCCTGTGCCGGAACGGCACGTTCAGCCTGCGGGTAGCTCTGGTACAGCACGGTACCGTCTTCCGCAATCACCGAACGCAGCGCCGATAATGGCGCACGGTTACCGCCGCTGGCGATGGTCTGGAACGCCTGCGCCACTTCAATCGGCGTCAGGTTCAGCGCCCCCAGCAGCATCGCCGGAACGGCGTTAAGCTGATCTTTCGGCGCGCCCAGTTTCAGCCAGGTATCGGTGACCGCTGGCAGACCCAGCGCCATACCGAGGTTAACGGTTGGCACGTTCATGGAACGCGTCAGCGCATCCACCAGCATCACCTGACCGCTATAGCGACGGTCATCGTTCTGCGGTGACCATACTTGACCATTCGGCTGACGCAGCGCAATTGGCGCATCGGCAATCCAGGTGTTCAGACGATACTGGTTCGGCTGGCTTAACGCCGTTAGATAGGTCGCTGGCTTAGCCAGAGAACCAATCGAACGACGCGCCTGCATCGCGCGGTTGTAGCCCGCAAACTGCGGTTCAGCACCGCCAACCATCGCCCGCACTTCACCGCTGAAGCGGTCGACCACAACCATTGCGGTTTCAAGGTCGCTGAGTTTGCGCTGTTTCTTCAGCACCGGAATGCCGTCGGTTGCCGCTTTTTCTGCCGCATCCTGCGCCACCGAGTCGAAGGTGGTAAAGATCTTCACGCCGGAGAGATCTTTCACTTTATCGCCCAGCTTAGCCTGCAGCTCCTGACGAACCATCTGCATAAACGCTGGCTGCGGTGAAATCACCCCGCCGCGTGGCTGTACGCCCAGCGGACGCGCACTCAGCATGTCGTAAAGCTCTTGATCGATGACCTTCTGCTGTTGCAGCAGGCGCAGGACCAGGTTACGACGCTCCAGCGCCAGTTTCGGGTTACGCCACGGGTTGTAAACCGATGCCCCTTTCACCATGCCCACCAGCAGCGCCTGCTGGTCAAGGCTCAGCTCTTCCACCGGACGACCAAAGTAGTACAGGCTCGCCAGCGGGAAGCCGCGAATTTCATTGTCGCCGCTCTGACCGAGGTACACCTCGTTCATATACAGCTCAAGAATGCGGTCTTTGCTGTAGCGGGCGTCCATGATCAGCGCCATGTAGGCTTCGTTCGCTTTACGCCAGTAGGAACGCTCGCTGGAGAGGAACAGGTTCTTCACCAACTGCTGGGTCAGCGTACTTGCCCCCTGCACCGTTCTACCCGCGGTCAGGTTCGCCAGCACTGCGCGTCCCATTGAGTAGAAGCTAATACCGTCGTGCTCGTAGAAGTGACGGTCTTCGGTCGCGATAAGCGTATCGATCAGCAGATCCGGGAAGCCACTGCGCGGCACAAACAGACGCTGCTCGCCGTTTGGCGAGGACATCATGGTGATAAGGCGCGGATCGAGGCGGAAGAAACCGAACTGGCGGTTGCTGTCCAGGTTCTCGATGGTTTCCAGGTGATCGCCAGAGAAGGTCAGACGCGCGCGCACCTGCCCTTCTTTACTATCCGGGAAATCGAACGGGCGACGGATCATCTCAATGCTGTTCGCCTGCACGGTGAATTCACCGGGCCGCGTCATCGCCGTGACCTGGCGATACTGGGTCGCCGTCAGCAGCTGCACCATCTCTTTTTTGCTGATCGGCATATCCGGCTCAAGGCTCACCATGCGGCCATAAACCGCCGCCGGAAGCTGCCAGACTTTACCGTCAATGCGGCTGCGGATTTTTTGATCCAGATAGACGCCATAAATGGCCATCAGCACGGCAAAAACGATGCCCAGCTTTACCAGGAACCAGAACCAGCGGTGTTTGCCGCGCGGTTTCTTGCCCTTTCCGCCGCCTTTACGCGAGCGAGGCTTTTCATCGTCATAGCCATCATCATCATAATCGTCGTCATACTCATCATCTCTGAGCTGTCGACGGCTTACCTTTTGCTTTGCCGGACGTGCAGGCTTGCCTTTACGTCCAATCGGCTCGCGGTCATTCCCCGCCATGCTTTCTCTCCGCAACATTCAGGCATAAAGGCCTGATTCTCAATTCTTCTGTCACGAGACAGAAGAAGATATCTCTCAATTTTATGCAACACGTTCCCTCTCCCACAGGGAGAGGGAGAAAATCACGAATACTTTTTCGTCCGCCGCGTTGGCGCGGTGTTTGCCGGATCGTCCGGCCAGACGTGCTTCGGATAGCGCCCCTTCATCTCTTTTTGCACTTCCCGGTACGCGCCCTGCCAGAACGCGCTTAAATCACGCGTAATTTGCAGCGGGCGCTGCGCCGGTGAGAGCAGTTCCAGCACCAGCGCAACCCGCCCTTCGGCAATCGTCGGCGTGCTGGCCTCACCAAACATCTCCTGCATACGCACCGCCAAAGCCGGAGGATTTTCATCATCATAGCGAATGGCAATCCGGCTTCCTGTAGGCACAGTGTAATGAGTTGGCAGCAAACTCACCAGACGTTGTCGTAATGACCAGGGCAACCACTCGAGCAGCGCCTGGTGAATATCCAGCGATTTCAATCCGCGCAGCGAGTGAACGCCGCTCATATGCGGCAGCAGCCAGCTTTCCAGCGCTGCCAAAAGCGACGCGTCATCTACCGCTGGCCAGGCATCTTCCGGCAGCCAGCGCGCGGCGCACTGTAGACGCAAGCGTAGCTGTTCCGCTTCGTTCGTCCAGTTGAGCACGCTTAATCCTTTCTCGCGAATACCGGTGAGCATCGCCCGATGCAGTTCCTCTTCCGACGGTTTCGCCAGCGGACGCACGCTCAACGTCAGCTGGCCAATCTGGCTTCGGCGCAGCGCTTTCAGCGTGCCCTGGGTATCATCCCATTCAATGGTGTCAGATTGTTGAATCAGCTGCGGGCAGCGCGCCACCAGCGCATCAATATCCAGCGCGCAGGCTTGCAAGATTCGCGCATCCGGCGAGGCATTGCCCTGTAACAGCAGCGGCGCAATCAGCCACTCGTGGCGATTCAGTGCATCGTCGGCGTCTAGCATGGCCCCCATGCCGTTAGCAAGCTGATAGCGCCCTTCCTGCCCGCGTCGGCGGGCGATACGGTCGGGGAAGCCCTGTGCCAGCAGCGCGGGAATCGCGTCGCTGTCCGGCTGCCCCGCCCGGCGCTTCAGGCGCTTACAGAGCTGTTGACTACGCTGCTGCCACGACCCCTGCGAACGGGTAAAAGCCTGCATGAGATCGCCGCTGCCGCCGCGTGGGGGCTCTTCCAGAATGGCCGCCAGCCGCGCCGCCGTAGCGACTTCATCGTCGCTATCTGCCGCCACCAGCATCGCCGCAAGGCGTGGATCGTTCCCCAGCGCCGCCATTTTCTGCCCTTTCGCCGTTAAGCGCTCGTCGGCCAGCGCCCCAAGCTGCGTTAACAGACGACGCGCCGCCGCCAGGTTCACCGCGGGAGGCGTATCCAGCCAGCTCAGCTGCGACGGGTCGTTACAACCCCATTGCAAAAGTTCGAGCAGCAGCGAGGAGAGGTCGCTTTGCAAAATTTCCGCTTCGCTCTGCGCCGTCGCACGCTCGGCCTGATCTTTTGCCAGCAGATGCACGCACACGCCGGGCTCCAGACGCCCCGCACGCCCGGCGCGCTGGGTCATTGAGGCCTGACTGACGCGCTGGGTTATCAGGCGCGTCAGTCCGCTGCGCACATCAAAGCGCGCTACGCGCTCCTGGGCGCTATCCACCACTAAGCGGATACCTTCGATGGTCAAGCTGGTTTCAGCAATATTGGTCGCCAGCACTACCTTCCGCTTGCCCTGCGGCGCGGGAAGTATCGCCCGGCGCTGCTCGCTGAGCGGCAGTGCGCCATATAGAGGACAGAGCAGGACATCGTCGGCCACGCGCTCCGCCAGATGGTTCTGCACTCGCTGAATTTCACCCACGCCGGGTAAAAAGAGCAGCAGCGAACCGCTTTCATTGCGCAGCAGCTCCGCCGTCGCGATGGCCACCGCCTCATCAAAGCGCTGGTGCGCGGGCAGCGACTGATAGCGACGATCCACCGCAAACGCACGACCTTCGGAAATTACCACAGGCGCATCCGGGAGCAGACGTTGCAGCTTGTCGTTATCAAGGGTGGCCGACATGATCAGCAGCTTGAGATCATCGCGAAGCCCCTGCTGAACGTCCAGCAGCAGCGCCAGCGCGAGGTCAGCCTGCAGGCTTCGTTCGTGAAATTCATCGAGGATCACCAGCCCTATTCCCGACAGCTCGGGATCGTGCTGGATCATACGCGTCAGGATCCCTTCGGTCACGACCTCTAATTGGGTAGCTGGCCCCACGCAGGTTTCCGCACGCATACGGTAGCCGACCGTTTCCCCTGGCTTCTCACCCAGCAGCTCAGCCAGGCGCTGCGCGACATTGCGGGCCGCCAGACGGCGCGGCTCCAGCAGCAAAATGCGCCCGTTGATGCCGCCATCGCGTAAAATTTGCAGCGGCAGCCAGGTGGATTTACCCGCACCCGTTGGCGCGTTCAGCAGCACCTGCGGTGATTGCTGTAAGGCATGAAGGAGTTCAGGAAGGATGCTTGCGACCGGCAACAGGGACACGAATGGCTCCAGAGGGTTAACATTAAACGGCGGACATTGTAGCATCGCCTCAATTCATAACCGAGTCCCCACCATGTCAGAGTCAAAAAGGCTGTTTTTCGCCGTTGAGATCCCAAAGCCTATCCAGAAGCAGCTGGTGCAGTGGCGTGCCGATAATTTTCCTGCCGATGCCGGGATACCCGTCGTCGCGTCAAATCTGCACATCACGCTGGCGTTTCTGGGGGACGTGAGCGAGGAAAAGCAGCGTGCGCTGGCCGCCATGGCAGGACGTATCCGTCAGCCGGGTTTTACGCTGAATCTGGATGATGCCGGACAGTGGCTGCGCTCCCGCGTTGTATGGCTTGGCACGCGTCAGCCGCCGCGCGGGCTGCTACAGCTCGCCAATATGCTTCGCGCTCAGGCCGCCCGCAGCGGCTGTTATCAAAGCCCGCAGCCGTTTCACCCGCACCTGACGCTGCTGCGCAACGCCGCACAGGCGGTGCCGATCCCCGCTCCCGGCTTTCTCTGGACGTTTCCGGTGACCGAATTTGTGCTCTACGAATCACGCTTTGTCCGGGGACGCACAAAATACACGCCGTTACAGCGCTGGACGCTCAACGAATCATAATAAGGAAAACGAATGAAGTTTACGCCACCGCTCAAGCACGCCACGCTGATTCAACGCTACAAACGCTTTCTTGCCGATGTGGTCACGCCGGAAGGTGAAACCTTTACGCTGCACTGCCCGAATACCGGCGCGATGACCGGTTGCGCCACGCCAGGCGATACCGTTTGGTACTCCACTTCAGAAAATACCAAACGGAAATATCCACATACGTGGGAATTAACTCAAACACAAAAAGGGGCGTTCATCTGCGTCAATACGCTACGGGCAAATACGCTGGCAAAAGAGGCCATTCAGGCCAATAGTATCCCCGAGCTGACCGGCTACAACATCCTGAAAAGCGAAGTGAAATACGGCGAAGAAAACAGCAGAATCGACATCATGTTACAGGCAGATGATCGTCCCAACTGCTATATTGAAGTGAAGTCAGTCACACTTGCGGAAAATGAATTTGGCTACTTTCCGGATGCGGTGACCGTGCGCGGACAGAAGCATTTACGCGAGCTGATGGGCGTAGTCGCTAGCGGCGAACGCGCTGTTTTACTGTTTACTATCTTGCACTCAGCCATTGAATATTTCTCTCCTGCACACCATATTGATGCTAAATATGCACAACTGCTTATTGAAGCACAAAAACAGGGGGTGGAGATTTTGGCTTATAAAGCGGAACTTTCTGCCGATAATATGACTCTGATATCGCCGTTACCCATTGCGTTATCACCGGGGGTATCTGCATAGAAAGTGTTCGGGCTGCGGCGCAAATACGCTTTTCCTCACAGCATTGTCAAGTGTTACGTTTAGATAATTGCCATGTGGAAAAGCATCTGTTATTTATAGCGGCCTGATTTTTCCCCCGAACACGGGGATCGATAGTGCGTGTTAAGGAGAAACAACATGCAAGAAGGGCAAAACCGTAAAACATCGTCCCTGAGTATTCTGTCCATCGCAGGGGTGGAGCCGTACCAGGTGAAACCGGGCGAAGAGTATATGAACGAAGCCCAGCTGGCGCACTTCCGACGTATTCTTGAAGCATGGCGTAATCAACTTAGGGATGAAGTCGATCGCACCGTTACTCACATGCAGGACGAAGCTGCAAACTTCCCGGACCCGGTAGACCGTGCCGCGCAGGAAGAAGAGTTCAGCCTCGAACTGCGTAACCGCGATCGTGAACGTAAGCTGATCAAAAAGATCGAGAAGACGTTGAAGAAAGTCGAAGATGAAGATTTCGGCTACTGCGAATCATGTGGTGTTGAAATTGGTATTCGTCGTCTGGAAGCACGTCCGACGGCTGACCTGTGCATTGACTGCAAAACGCTGGCAGAAATCCGCGAAAAGCAGATGGCAGGTTAAGAGAACGCTAACTCTCTATCTTCAAGGCGGGAATCTCTCCCGCCTTGTTGTTTTTTATTGCAATAATCATGTCGACACAACCTTATATAGGGCGATTTGCCCCTTCCCCTTCCGGTGAACTGCATTTTGGTTCGCTCATTGCTGCATTGGGAAGCTATCTACAAGCTCGTGCCCAGCAGGGTATCTGGCGAGTTCGCATCGAAGATATCGATCCTCCTCGTGAAGTTCCCGGTGCTGCAACCACCATTTTGCATCAGCTGGAACATTACGGCCTCCACTGGGACGGCGACGTCCTCTGGCAATCGCAGCGGCACGATGCCTATCGTGAAGCCCTCGCATGGTTGAAAAGCCAGAACCTGTGCTACTACTGCACCTGTACGCGCGCTCGTATTCAAAGCATAGGCGGCACCTATGACGGACACTGCCGTGACCTTAACCACGGCCCCGAAAACGCGGCCCTGCGTCTGCGTCAAACGCACCCGGTGACCGAATTCGCCGACCTGCTGCGCGGCACTATCAAGGCCGATGAACGTCTCGCTCGCGAAGATTTCATTATTCATCGACGTGATGGTTTGTTTGCCTATAATCTCGCGGTGGTGGTCGATGACCAGTTTCAGGGGGTCACAGAAATTGTGCGTGGTGCGGATTTAATTGAACCCACCGTACGGCAGATTTCGCTCTACCAGCAGTTTGGCTGGCAGGCACCTGACTATATTCATCTGCCGCTGGCATTGAATGAAGATGGTGCTAAACTTTCTAAGCAAAATCATGCACCTGCCCTACCAACCGGCGATCCACGCCCCGTACTTATCGAGGCGCTACGCTTTTTAGGCCAGGATATTCCGGCGCAATGGCAGGATTTCAGCACGGCGGAAATATTGCAAAATGCGGTCGCCAGTTGGTCGCTTGCACAGGTGCCCGAGACGGCGAAGATCAATCCGCCATTCTCAAATGCGTAATGCTGAGCTATGATTAGCCGCTATTTTTTTGTCCTGGATACTGATATTACCGAGGTGCACCATTTTTACCCGAGTCGCTAATTTTTGCCGCAAGGTGCTAAGCCGTGAGGAAAGCGAGGCTGAAAACGCCGTCGCTAAACCTGCTATGACCGTTATTCCGCGCGAGCAGCACGCTATTTCCCGCAAAGATATCAGCGAGAATGCCCTCAAGGTTCTTTATCGTCTGAACAAAGCAGGCTACGAGGCTTACCTCGTCGGCGGCGGCGTTCGCGACCTGCTGCTGGGCAAAAAGCCAAAAGATTTCGACGTGACCACCAGCGCCACGCCTGACCAGGTCCGCAAGTTGTTCCGCAACTGCCGTCTGGTTGGTCGCCGCTTCCGTCTGGCGCACGTCATGTTCGGCCCTGAAATTATCGAAGTCGCCACCTTCCGTGGTCACCACGAAGACGGCCAGTCCGATCGCACCACCTCACAGCGTGGGCAAAACGGCATGCTGCTGCGCGACAACATCTTCGGTTCCATCGAAGAAGACGCCCAGCGCCGCGACTTCACCATCAACAGCCTTTACTACAGCGTGGCGGACTTCACCGTTCGTGACTACGTTGGCGGTATGCAGGATCTGATCGACGGCGTGATTCGTCTGATTGGCGACCCGGAAACCCGCTACCGTGAAGACCCGGTGCGCATGCTGCGCGCCGTACGCTTCGCCGCGAAGCTGGATATGCGTATCAGCCCGGAAACCGCTGAGCCTATTCCGCGTCTGGCAACCTTAATGAACGACGTGCCGCCGGCGCGCCTGTTCGAAGAAGCACTCAAGCTGCTGCAGGCAGGCTACGGTTTCGAAACCTACAAGCTGCTGCGCGAATACAATCTGTTCCAGCCGCTGTTCCCGACCATCACCCGTTACTTCACTGAAGACGGTGATAGCCCGATGGAACGCATCATCTCTCAAGTGCTGAAGAACACTGATACCCGTATTCGCAACGATATGCGCGTAAATCCGGCATTCCTGTTCGCCGCGATGTTCTGGTATCCGCTGCTGGAGATGGCGCAGAAAATCGCGCAGGAGAGTGGGCTGGCCTATTACGATGCCTTTGCGCTGGCCATGAACGAAGTGCTGGATGAAGCCTGCCGTTCGCTGGCGATTCCAAAACGTATTACCACGCTGGTACGTGATATCTGGCAGCTGCAGCTGCGGATGTCCCGTCGTCAGGGTAAACGCGCCTGGAAGCTGATGGAGCATCCAAAATTCCGTGCGGCATACGATCTGCTGGCCCTGCGTGCCGAAGCCGAGCACAACGGCGAACTACAGCGTCTGACCCAATGGTGGGGCGAGTTTCAGGTGGTTGCGCCACCGGCTCAGAAAGATATGCTCAACGAGCTAGGCGATGAACCGGACACCCGTCGTCGTCACCGCCGTCCACGCAAACGCGCACCGCGTCGTGAAGGTTCCTCGTGACCCTCGCCTACATTGCTCTCGGCAGTAATTTAGCCTCTCCTCTGGAGCAGGTTAATGCTGCCGTACAGGCTATCGGCGATATTCCCGACAGCCGTATCGTGGCGGTTTCCTCGTATTACCGCACGCCACCGTTAGGCCCACAGGATCAGCCCGATTATCTGAACGCCGCTGTGGCGCTGGAGACCGCGCTTGCCGCCGACGAGCTGCTCAGCCATACCCAGCGTATCGAACTGCAACAGGGGCGTCAGCGCAAAGCCGAACGTTGGGGTCCGCGTACCCTCGATTTAGACATCATGCTATTTGGTCAGGAAATTATTCATACCGATAATCTGACCGTCCCGCACTACGACATGCACAACCGCGGCTTTATGCTGTGGCCGCTGTTCGAAATTGCCCCTGAGCTTATCTTCCCTGATGGCATCAGCCTGCGTCAGCGCCTTGATGCAGTGGCGGAAAACTGCCCTGCGCGCTGGTAGCGTGCCCTACCTTTTTTAGCGATCCCTGCTCTACCTGATATCGTTTGCCTAAAGTCATTGCCCCCCTGATTTCGGCTGTTAGAATGCCGGGTAATACGATCTTACCATCAGGGATTATTATGAAACCTACCACCATCGCTTTATTGCAGAAATGCAAACAAGAGAAAAAACGCTTTGCGACCATCACGGCATACGACTACAGCTTTGCCAAACTGTTCGCAGACGAAGGCATCAACGTGATGCTGGTTGGCGACTCTCTTGGCATGACCGTTCAGGGCCATGATTCCACCCTGCCTGTGACCGTTGAAGACATCGCTTATCACACTCGCGCCGTGCGCCGTGGGGCGCCGAACTGTCTGCTGCTGTCCGACCTGCCTTTTATGGCTTACGCCACGCCGGAACAAACCTTCGAAAATGCCGCCACGGTGATGCGCGCCGGGGCCAATATGATCAAAATTGAAGGCGGCGCGTGGCTTGCCGACACCGTCAAAATGCTGGCCGAGCGTGCGGTACCGGTCTGCGGCCATCTGGGGTTAACCCCGCAGTCGGTTAACGTGTTCGGCGGCTATAAAATTCAGGGTCGCGGTGACGCAGGCCAGGTGCTGTTGGATGACGCGCTGGCGCTGGAAGCCGCTGGTATTCAACTGCTGGTACTGGAGTGCGTACCGGTTGAGCTGGCAAAACGCGTCACCGAGGCGCTGTCGATTCCGGTTATCGGCATCGGCGCGGGCAATGTCACCGACGGACAGATCCTCGTGATGCACGATGCGTTCGGCATCACCGGCGGCCATATTCCTAAATTCGCCAAAAACTTCCTCACCGAAGCGGGCGACATGCGCGCCGCGGTACGGCAGTATATTGCCGAAGTAGAGTCCGGTGTTTATCCGGGTGAAGAACACAGTTTCCATTAATTTATCGGCCTGCTCGCCATTACGCCGCATGGTGGCGCTTCGCGCCCGATCCGGCCTATAACGGCACGCGTAGGCCTGATAAGCGAAGCGCCATCAGGCATCGTATTTAAGGAGTCTTGTTGTGTTAATTATTGAAACCCTGCCGCTGCTGCGCCAGCATATTCGCCGTTTGCGTCAGGAAGGTAAACGCGTTGCGCTGGTTCCCACTATGGGCAACCTGCACGACGGTCATATGACGCTGGTTGAAGAAGCCAAAACCCGTGCGGACGTGGTGGTGGTCAGCATCTTCGTTAACCCGATGCAGTTCGACCGTGTTGAAGACCTGGCACGCTATCCGCGTACGCTGCAGGAAGACTGCGAGAAGCTGAACAAACGTAAAGTCGACTTCGTCTTTGCTCCTGCGGAAAAAGAGATTTATCCGCAGGGCCTGGAAGGCCAGACCTTCGTTGATGTACCAGGCCTCTCCACCATGCTGGAAGGGGCAAGCCGCCCAGGCCACTTCCGTGGCGTATCAACCATCGTCAGCAAGCTATTCAACCTGATTCAGCCGGATATCGCCTGCTTCGGTGAGAAAGACTTCCAGCAGCTGGCGCTGATCCGCAAGATGGTGGCCGATCTTGGCTACGATATTGAGATCGTCGGCGTGCCGATTATCCGCGCCAAAGACGGTCTGGCACTCAGTTCCCGTAACGGATACCTCACCGCAGACCAGCGTAAAATCGCGCCAGGTCTGTACAAGGTGATGAGCCACATGGCAGAAAAACTGAAAGCCGGTGAGCGTGATCAGGGCGAGATGATTGCGATCGCCGAGCAGGAACTGAACGAGAAAGGCTTCCGCGCCGATGATATTCAGATTCGCGATGCCGATACCCTGCTCGACCTGACCGACAGCAGCAAACGTGCGGTGATCCTGATGGCGGCGTGGCTGGGCCAGGCGCGTCTGATTGATAACCAGAGCGTAGAGCTGTAGTTTTCGTGCCCTTTCCCGGCGGCGCTTCGCTTGACCGGGCTACAATCGGGCAGCCCGGACGAGGCGCATTAGCGCTGACTCCGGGGCGTCATTCTGCAATGACGATACCGTTTGCAGCAGGTTATGCGTGTCGATGCGCAATTAATCGTAAGCAAGGTTAATCGCATATGGACACCTGGTATAAATCGGGCAATACTGCCTGCGAAATTTCTCAAAGCAGTCGCGAACTGCTTTGTTTCCGTTAAGAATTAAAGGTAAACGCTATGATTCGCACAATGCTGCAGGGCAAACTCCACCGCGTGAAAGTCACGCATGCCGACCTGCACTATGAAGGTTCCTGCGCGATTGACCAGGACTTCCTCGACGCCGCCGGTATTCTGGAAAACGAAGCCATTGATATCTGGAATGTGAACAACGGCAAGCGTTTCTCCACCTACGCTATCGCGGCAGAACGCGGTTCGAAAATCATCTCCGTCAACGGCGCTGCGGCGCACAACGCTGACGTAGGCGATATCGTTATCATCGCCAGCTTCGTAACCATGAGTGATGAAGAAGCGCGTACCTGGCGCCCGAACGTTGCCTATTTCGAAGGCGACAACGAAATGAAACGCACCGCGAAAGCCATTCCGGTACAGGTAGCTTGAAGCAAATTGCGGGGACAGCCTGAGTCAGGTTATCTCCGCACATTTTATTCCATGTAACGGGACATCATAATACATTTAATAAATTAGTATAACCCGTCATCGTGTTATCGGTAATGACTCCAACTTACTGATAGTGTTTTATGTTCAGATAATGCCCGATGACCTTGTCATGCAGCTCCACCGATTTTGAGAACGACAGCGACTTCCGTCCCAGCCGTGCCAGGT